>JBBIUG010000014.1:0-7828 GCA_037440325.1 Candidatus Nomurabacteria bacterium
TTTTTTAATATTTTTTCCAAAAAGTTTATAAATAAAATAAATATAAATTAATACTGTGAGCCAGAGCGGAAAATTGGGAAAAGAAAATGCGGCGAAGGGCAAGTCGGAGAAAAAGCGGACGACGGCAAGTTCGTAATGTAAAAATAAATACGAAATAAAACCAAGCGGCACAGCAAAAACGTACCAAATTAAACCAACAAAACCTGTGACAAAACCGAGCATCATCGTAAATGGGATAAATGGCAAGATTAAAACATTCGCCGGCAAGGCTACGAGCGAGAAATTCCCCATTTTGTACAGGATAAAAGGAAAAACAAAAATATATGCGGCAGAAGTGACAGAAACGATATCTCTTAACCCAAATTTTTTAGTAACCCAGGCGAAATATTTTTCAATTCTGGGTGCAAAGAAAATCACGGCAATTGTTGCTATAAATGAAAGCTGAAAAGAAACATCATAAACAAGCAAAAATGGATTAAGCAGTATCATAAATACTGCTGCTATGACAAGCGCTCTTCCTACATCATAATTCCTCCCGGTGGCTCGTGCGATGAGTGCCAACGTTGCCATTATTCCGGCGCGAACAGCCGTCGAGCTTGTGCCTGTCATTAAAATAAATAACAAGATTGCAAAAATTCCTGCTCCAAAGCTGAAAGCATGTGGTAAAAATGCGAATAATTTCATAATCCATTCCGCAACAATCGTCACGTTGTAGCCAGAGAGCGCAACGATGTGTATCGTGCCAGTATCAACAAAACTCTGTCGCAGAGCTTCACTAAAAGACGACTTCTCTCCCAAAATAAGCCCCGCCATGAGTAAGTTCTCCGGTTCCCGAATTGCAAAATTTACTTTTTCTAAAAACTTTTCTTTTGCACTAAATAAGAAATTCTTAATAATATTGCCATTGCCACTAGAAACTATTTCAATTTTCGGATATCCCATGAGATATAATATTCCGTCTTTACGTAAATAATTTATATAATCAAATTCTTTTCCTGTATCGGTAATAAAGTTTTCGGGTTTTGTCAGTTTACCTCTAAAATTTATTTCATCTCCGTATTTATAATTTGTATCCAAATCAGTAGTTATTAATATTTCCGTTTTTTCTTTTCTGCTTTCCGTCTCAACGATCAACTGCTGATTGTTTTCTTTAATATTTGGTTCATCAATAATTTCTCCTGACAAAAAAACTTTTTGATTAACTTGTGATTCAAAAATGCTCAGCGATGGAACATCGGATAAGTGAAACCGAAAAACGCCCAAGGAAAAAGCTAAAATAAAAACTGAAATCAATATTCCTAATTTATTTCTGGAAATGTAAAGGTGGAAGATAAAAATAAAAAACGCGATAAAGCCAAACCAAATAATTAAATATAGATTTATTGAGACAAAAGACCGAAAAAGAATCCCGAACAAAAATCCGAAACAAATTGTATAAAAAACCTTATCTCTCATTAAAATTATTTTTTAAGTTTTATTGGCACATCATCTGCAAAACTCGTAGCTATTTCATCCACTCGGTCATTATGCTCGTGCCCACTGTGCCCTTCCACATAAGTCCACTTTGGTTTGAATTCTTCATTTAATTCGTGGAGTTCTTCCCAAAGCTCGCGATTCAGCACCGGTTTCTTCGCGGCATTGCGCCAATTATTTTTCTTCCAGTTAAAAATCCATTCAGTAATACCCAGGATTACATATTTTGAGTCAGAAAAAATTTCCACATTTACGCCATGGCGTAAATGTGTTTTTAAATACTTGAGTGCCTCTGTCGGCGCAGTTAGTTCCATTTGGTTATTTGTCGCATGGGCTTTTCTGCCACCAAGTTCAATGGTTTTGTCGCCCGCAAATATTATCGCTCCCCATCCAGCCCTGCCTGGATTTCCCCTCGCTGCACCATCGGTATAAATAATTATTTTATCTTTCATCATAATCTATACTATATCAACTATTCTTAATCTTAACTCAGTTTTACCTCCGAATCTAGATAAATCAAAATTAGCAAACAAATTTACTTTTAATCCTTCCGCAATAATTTTTCCAAAAGAATCAATACCAGAAAAGAAGGAAATCGCTTTCGCTTTTCCTCCTTCATCAGAAAAAGTAATTTCTAAATGCTCACCCGAACCATTTTTCCCAAATTTTTTTATTTTTTCTATTTTTACATTTTCAAACAGAAAAACTGGTTTAGGGTTTCCTAATCCAAAGGGTGCCATTTTCTCTATCTCCTTCCAATTTTTCATATTAACGTTATCAAGAGTCGTTTTTATATCATAATCGATTTCATTTTCTTTTTTTTCTTTTTTCACTTTATGAAAAGACGCAGACAACGCTTCTTCTAAAAAATGTATTTTTTCTGTGTGCACAGTAAAACCTCCCGCCAGCTCATGTCCGCCAAAATTAATAAATGATTCGCTTGTCTCGGCCATAAGCTCTACAACAGAAACGGAGCCATCGCTCCGACAAGAACCCTTGATGCAATCATTCTCATCTTTCCCCCAAACAAAAACCGGCTTTTTGTGTTCGTCCGATATTTTTCCTGCAACCAAACCCAAAACACCCACCCTCCATTTCGGATTGCCTATTACCATCACTTCCCGGTGTTCATAATTTTCCAACTTTTTGTGCACTTCTCGCATAATAGAGGTCACAATGGTTTTCCTTTCGTCGTTTATCTTTGATAAATGGTTTGCAAGCGTCCCCGCCTCAATCTCATCTTCTGTGGCAAGAAGTTCATAAGCACGCATTGGATCATCCATGCGCGAAGCTGCATTCAATCTAGGGGTAATCATAAAGTTAATATCATCTTCCGACAAAAATTTCTGATTAATGTTCAGTTTGGCAAGAAGTTTTTGCAAACCAGGACGAGGAGTTTTTTTAAAAACTTTCATCCCAAAATACGCAATCGCACGATTCTCCCCTAAAAGGGGCACCATATCAGAGAGAGTCGCCAGTCCTGCCATATCAAGCATCCATTTTTCTTTCCCCTCTTTGATTTTGTAATATTCTCCGTATTTTTTTACAAATCCTTGCGCTAACTTAAAAACGACCCCTGCCCCGCATAGCATTTTTTCAGGATACTCGTCCACTTTCGGATTTAAAATCGCATAAGCTCTGGGCAATTTCCCTTGTGGTAAGTGATGGTCGGTGATGATTACATCTATCTCCTCGACTTCCGCTTGTGCTACTTCAGCCACCGCCGTAATACCAAGATCAACTGTTATTAACAGCTTCACTCCTTCTTTCGCGAATTGTTTTATGGCATCAAGATTGAGACCGTAGCCCTCGGAGTTTCTCTGCGGAATATATACTTCGTAATTTGTGTAGCCTAACAGCTTAAATAAATTATTTAAAATTACTGCCCCAGGTATGCCATCTGCATCATAATCCGCATAAATTATTATTTTTTCTTTTGCTTCTACCGCTTCGAAAATTCGTACGCAGGCTTTTTCCATATCTTTCATTAAGAATGGATCGTGAAAATCTCGCTCGTAGCTAGGATTCAAAAAAACTTCGGCATGTGCCGGTTCTGTAATTCCTCTTTTTTCTAAAAGCGTTCGCAATAATTCGCCATACCTTTGCATAAAAAGCATTCTAACATATAATACAAGCATGAACGATTGTATTTTTTGTAAAATTGCAAAAGGAGAAATTCCAAGTACAAAAATTTATGAAGATAAAGATTTTTTTGCTTTTCTTGATATCAAGCCGGTAAATCTGGGCCATGCCCTTCTCATCCCCAAAACACACGTTAAAAATCTTTACGAATTTCCGGAGGAGTTGCTGTCAAAAGCCGGGCCATTAATTAAAAAATTTGCCATTGCCGTTAAAAAGGGGGCAAACGCTGACGGAATAAACTTAGGAATGAATAACGACGAAGCTGCGGGCCAGCTAGTCTTTCACGCACATTTTCATATAATTCCAAGATTTAAGGATGATGGGCATATACACTGGGGAGGTAAAGAACATTCAGCAGACGAGATGCAAAGTATTTCTCAAAAAATTATTTCAGCGCTTTAATGCCAGGCAAGGTGCCATGAGCAAGGAAATCTAGTGTGGCACCACCGCCCGTGGAGATAAAAGAAAATTTATTTCGCATTTTCATTTTAGAAACCTGAGCAACAGTATCACCTCCTCCAATAATACTTTCTGCTTTTGATGCCGCCACAAGCTTCAATATTTTTTCATCCACTTTTCCTACGTGGACATCTTCATATTTACCCAATGGACCGTTCCAAAGCACTAATTTAGCTCCTTTGATAATCGGGGTAAGCATTTTTATAGTATCTTTCCCCACGTCCAAAATATTTTCATCTTTTTTTACTTTATCAATTTTTTTATCTACCAATTTGCTTCCTGAGCTTACGGTAACGTCAACAGGCAAAAGTAATTTTTTGTTTCTGAGAAGTTTTTTTATTCCAAAATTTGTTTTACTGATAAGAGATTTGCCTATTTCGTGTCCTTGCGCTTTTAAAAAATCATTCGCCAGCGCACCTCCGATAAATACATGGTTCGCTGAATTTAAGTATTTTTTAATTAAGGGCATTTTTGTCTCAAATTTTGCCCCGCCCAATATAAAAAGGAATGGATGTTTAATATTTTTTAATGCATGTGACAGATTTTTCACTTCTTCTTCCAGCTGAAAACCAGCATAACTAGGTAAATATTTGGGCAGTGAAACCACTGAAGCGTGCTCTCGGTGTGAAACTGAAAAAGCATCATTCACATAAATATCACCCATCGCCGCTAGCTTTTGGGCAAAATTTTGGTCATTTTTTATTTCACCAGGGAATTTTCTGATATTTTCATAAAAAAAGATTTTGTCTTTTTTTATTTTTGAAATTGCAAAAAACTTTTTTACCACAGGCGCAAGGCTTTTTGTGCCGTCTTTGCCTAGGTGGGTAATCAAAATTATTTTTGCCCCCTTTTTGAGCAAAAAATTGATAGTGGGCAAGGAAGCCTGGATGCGAAAATCGTCTACAACTTTTCCATTTTTCAATGGAACATTGAAATCTACTCGCAAAAGTACGGTTTTTCCTTTTAAGGTTTTTATTTGCTTAATGCTTCGCATGTTTTTATTATTTCGGAAAACTTTTTCGCATTTAGTGAGGCTCGTCCGGCAAGCAAACCATCTACTCCGCCATTTTCTAAAAATTCTCCCGCGTCTTTCTCGTTCACTGATCCGCCATAAATAACTCTGGTGTGAGAGGAATCCTTCCCGAATTTATCCGAAAGCACCTTTCTGATAAAAATACTCATCTCCCTAGAATCATCGGCAGTAGCGTCTTTGCGATTCGGGGTACTGGAAATGGCCCAAACAGGCTCATAGGCAATTATTGTTTTTGAAATCAGATTTTTAGTAATCCCAACCAAACATTCTTCAAGCTGCATCTTCACTAAATTAAAATACCCGTGGTTTTGATCTCGCTCGCTCTCCCCCACACAAAGAATCGGACGAAGTCCGGAGGCAAGTGCTCCTTTTATTTTTTTGTTTATTTCTTCATTGCTCTCTCCTTGGGCCCGTCTTTCCGAATGGCCCAGAATTACGTATCTAACACCTGCTTCATAAAGCATTTCACTTGAAACCTCACCAGTGAAAGCTCCCGTATCTCCAGGGTAAGCATCTTGGGCGCCGAAAGATATTTTCTTTGACAGGGGTTTAAGCTTTTCTAAATATATATAAGGAGGGCAAATAACAATTTCTGTTTTTTTAACACGAGAAACCTCTTTTGCCACACTCAAAAACAACTTTTCCGCTTCTTTTTGAATTAGCGGGTTCATTTTCCAATTACCTATAATAATTGCTCCTTTTTTCATATGGTAAATTATATCATAATGGGTTAAAATAATGGTAAGCCATGACCTTTATTAAAAAATTTCACGAACAAAAAGGTTTCACTTTTGTTGAAACAGTCGTTGGTAGCGCAGTTTTTCTTTTAGTATCCCTATCTGTATATCAAGCGTTTACGGTGTTAATGAATGTAACTTTAATATCCAGCGCAAAAGTAGCGGCAACCGAACTAGCAAACGAACAAGTAGAAATTATTCGGAATCTTCCATATAGCGACGTCGGAATTATCGCCGGACTTCCAGCCGGTAAAATACCGAGAAACCAAACGATAGCTCGAAACAATCATACTTTCAATGTAAATACCACGATTCGAAGCGTGGATGATCCGGCTGATGGCACTATCGGTGGCACCCCCGCTGATACTTCACCCTCAGACTATAAGTTGGTGGATTTGAATATCACGTGTTCAGATTGCAAAAATTTTACTACTACGGGATTTACAACACTGGTTGCGCCGCGCGCGCTTGAAACCGCTTCTACAAACGGTGCTCTTTTTATAAGAATATATGATGCAAACGGGATTCCTGTGTCTAGCGCATCACTTCATGTCACTAACACGCAGACAAATCCAGACACCATCATAGATGAAACTACTGACAACGACGGTTGGTTAAAAATAGTTGATGCCCCTCCAGGAACAAATGCTTACAACATCATTGCAAGCAAGCCCGGATATTCTCAAGAGCAAACTTATCTTTCTGGCGGAGCAGCAGGAGCAACTCCGGTAAATACAGATGTTACGGTTGTTCAGCAGCAGGTTTCACAAGCCAGTTTATCAATAGATAAAGTTGGCTCTCTTAATGTTTCGACCACAGATGTTTCTTGTGCCGCCCTTCCCAACATTGGTTTTTCACTTACTGGAACCAAACTCATCGGCACACCCGACGTGCTTAAATATGCGACTCATACTTTTGCAACGGACGCCACAGGCAACCATCTAGTTCCAAACTTAGAATGGGATACTTATAAGGTTTTGCTCACCTCCGCCTCGTACGACCTGGCAGGCGTAAGTCTTTTACCGAGTTTTGCTCTTAACCCGGATGAAAATAAGGATTTGCAACTCATCGTTGTTCCACACATAAACTCAGCTCTTTTAGTCTCTGTTGAAGATTCTACAAACACAGCGATAGACGGCGCAACGGTACGTCTACAAAAAAACGGTTTTGACCAAACAAAGGTAACGAGCTCAGGTGCATGCCCTGCTCCAGGTCAGGTTTTTTGGAATGGTCTGGCAAGCGACACTTACACCCTAACTGTTTCCAAAGATGGATATCAATCCTACACCAACAATGCTTTCAATATTTCAACGAACTGGGAAAACCAAGACATAATACTAACTCCATGATATGAAAAACAATCTGAAAAATAAAAAAGGTTTTACTTTAGTAGAGACCCTTGTTGGAATAGGAATTTTTGTGTTGATAATCGCTGCGATAGCTCTCTTGGGTAAAAATATTTGGGTATATAATTCTTTTATTAGTGAAGAGCTTGATTCTGAAAACACAAACCAGAAAGCCCTAAAAAACATGATTGCGGAAATTCGTACTGCCTCTTCCGGGAATGACGGAGCCTATGCTATTAGTCAAGCAAGTACGACAAGTTTTACTTTTTATTCTGACATTTACGACAACGGTCTAAAAGAAAAAGTCAGATATTTTTTGAATGGCTCAAGCTTGCAAAAGGGCGTAATAATACCTACGGGTACTCCGCTTGGGTATACTGGAACAGAAATTATCACTACAATAATTCCTAATGTTACAAGTTCTTCTGTATTTTATTTTTATGACAAAAATTATGACGGAACTACCCCACCTCTTTCTCCAATTGATATTTCAAAAATAAGATTAGTAAAAATTACCGTTACCACAGACAAAAATCCAAACACCTCCCCACCACCAATAACAACATCTTCCCAAGTCATGTTGAGAAATTTAAAAGACAACTTATGATTCATATAAAGATTAATAACAGGGGTGGAAT
>JBBIUG010000014.1:7843-13489 GCA_037440325.1 Candidatus Nomurabacteria bacterium
ATAGAAACTTTAGTGTTCGCCGCGGTAGCAGTGATGATTATTACCGCACTAGCAAGTTTTGCTGCTACTTCCGTAAGAGTTGGCAGAGAAACTTTCAATCGTGAACAAGCGTTTCAAGCAGCAGAGGCTGGGGTAGATTATTATCGATGGTATCTGGCTCATTTTCCCACAAATTATCAAGGAGGTAACGGTATTACTAGCCCATATCCCTTGAAAGATAAAGACGGAAATACAGTTGGACAATTTTCCATTACTATCACCCCCCCCTCCTCCGGTTCAACTCTCGTAAAAATAAAATCAGTTGGCGCCTCAACTTTCGACCCTTCTTTCATAAGAAAAATCGTCACACAGGTCTCGAAACCATCAATCGCAGAGCATTCTTTCGCGGGAAATGACGCAACTCGTTTTGGAACAGGAACAACGGTTTACGGATCAATATTTATAAACAAAGGGATACATTTTGATGGAGTTGCTTATAATCTAGTAAGCAGTTCTTTAAACTCCTACACAGATCCGGACAGTGATTCTTGTACAAGAACTAATTCTTATGCGGTACATACTTGTGTTTATCCCGCTGATTCTACATATCGTTCCGGTGCTCTTCCTATCAACACAAATGTATTCAAGGCAGGAAGAACAATAGGACAACCACAAATTGATTTCTCTGGATTTACGGTTGATATTGGTAACTTAAAAATAGAAGCTAATGCAAATGGATTTTATAGAGACGCAGCAGGAACCGGTTACGTCGGTTATCACGTTGTTCTAAAAACCGATGACACTTTTGATTTATATAAGATTAGTAGCTGGCAATCGTTGGGCAACTGCACTACCCAAAGCCCCAATACATCAAGTTGGAGCATCAACGCGCAAACCCTTGTTGGCAATTATGCCTTTCCGGCGGACGGAATAATGTTTTTTCAAGACAATATTGTGATTGATGGACAGATAAATAGCGCTCGAATTACAATTGCTGCTGCCCTTTTACCTGAACCAACCGATACAACTAAATATAAAAATATCATTATCAATAACGACCTGCTTTATACAAAAAAAGATGGAACAGACTCTATTGGTCTTGTAGCACAAGGCGGAGTAATGGTGGGGATGATAAGTGACACAAACCTAGAAATAGATGGCGCTCTTATGGCTCAACATAATGCAGTGGGAAGATTTTACTACACAGGAAGCAGCTGCACATACAAGCTTCGTACCGAACTTGACCTTTACGGGATGATCGCCTCTTACGCTAGATATGGATTTGCTTACGGCAGCCCAGCGAGCTCGGGATATACCACTAGAGTAATAAATTATGACGCAAATTTGCTTTATGCTCCACCGCCAAACTACCCCCTCACCTCAGATCAGTATCAAATACTTTCTTGGCAAGAAGTAAAAAATTAGCTTATATTTCCCAAAATTGAATACAGTGGTGAAATCATAGAAATAGCGAAAAAACCAACGGCTGCTCCTATGACAATCATGAGTAGGGGTTCTATTATAGTAGAAAGATTTTTTGTCTTATTCTCAACTTCTTCTTCATAGAAAAGAGCGATATCTACTAGCATATCGGACAACCTTCCCGTTTCTTCTCCCACCTCAATCATCTCTCCCATCATGATCGGATAAAGTTTGGTGTTTGATTGAAAAACTTTTGAAAACGATGCTCCTTTTTCTATCGCGATTTTCGCTTCTTCTAGAACTTTTTTGTAATAAACGTTTTGTACCACATCCTCGGTTATTTCAAGAGATCTACCCAAGGAAACTCCGGAGAAAAGAAGCGAGGAGATGGTACGTGCTGTACGGGCAGTGTTGAGTTCTTTTACTAAAGTGCTAACTATTGGAATTTTAATAATGACATAATCAATAATCGGGCCCATGAACCTTGCGCGAAATAATAAAAACATGCCGACCCCGAGACCAATGATAATTACAAAAGTTAATATCAAATGACTGGAGAAAAAATTACCTGCAAAAATTAGAATCTGGGTAGAAAGCGGAAGGGTAACCCCAAGCTCTTTAAAAGTTCCGGCCAAAGTCGGGACCACAAAAGCGAACATCAAAACTCCAATAACAACCATGGCGGAGAGAATGACACTTGGGTAAATAAGTGCTCCGCGTATTTTTTTAGTCAGGGAGTGCGCTTTCTCTAGGTTTAAACCCACGTCGGATAATGCGCCCACAAGATTGCCGGATTCCTCCCCTGCTCGCGTCATGGAGATAAAAAGATTAGAAAAAACACCGGGAAACTTTGAGAGCGCAGAATAAAAAGTCTGCCCGGAATTTATATCGGTTGCTAGAGACGACAATATCGTGTTGAATTTTGCATTTCTGGTTTGCTTTTGCAAAACAAGGAGCGCGCGGTAGAGAGAAAGTCCGGCCTTGAGCATCCCACTTAAGTTTTTTGTAAAAAGAATTTTTTCATTGACACTAACTCTCGAAAAAAAACCGGAAAACGCTTTAGAAAAAATTTTAAAGCCTTCTCTTTTTTCAGAAATTGACAATGGCACCAATCCCATGGACTTAATTTCCCTGGCAGCGACAAAACGATCATTCGCCTCCAAGGTGCTTTCCACTATTTCTCCAGTTTTTGTTTTTGCGCTATATAAAAAAAGCATTTTAATTTTTTAACAAATTCCTTAGACTATTCTGAGACTACTCTAAACACCTCTTCAACAGAAGTCGTTCCGAGCACTGCTTGGAAAACTCCGTCTTCTATCATGGTCATCATTCCTTCTTTTTTGGCTTGCGCCTCTAGGTCATCCTGGGAACTACCTTTCAAAATCATTTCCCTAATCGTTTGCGTCACAGCCATTACTTCGTGGATACCCACTCGTCCACCATAACCGTCTTCGGAGTCTTCACTTTTCACCGCTTTATAAAATGGAATTTTATCCCAAGTACTTTTCTCGTCTATTATTTTTTCTACTTTAAGAAAATTGAGGACTCTGTCTAAATCTACGATTTTCTCCAAATTTTTTATTTCTGCTTGAGATAAAAAATATTTTTCTTTATTTGGAGTTAATCGTCGCACCAATCTTTGAGCAATAATGGTTTTTACTGTTGCAGTTATCAAAAAAGGTTCTGCTCCCATATCAATCAGTCTAGGAATAGATCCTGCCGCAGAGTTCGTATGAATGGTTGAAAGTACCAAGTGCCCAGTAAGCGATGCGTTGATGGCAAGTCCGGCCGTTTCTCCGTCACGAATCTCTCCCACCATCACGATGTCTGGGTCCTGACGGAGAAGAGAACGAAGCCCATTAGCAAAAGTTAAGCCAATTTCCGGTTTTACTTGGGTTTGGTTCACCCTCGGCATCTGATATTCAATAGGATCTTCCACAGTAGAAATATTAACTTCTGGCCTATTCAAAATATCAAGCATAGTATATAGGGTCGTGGTTTTACCTGATCCAGTTGGTCCTGTGGCGAGAACCATCCCCGTCTTTTGTTTTAATGAACTATGAACCCTCTCCAGCCCTTCACCATGGAAACCGAGGGTTTCCAAAGAAAAGCCGTGCGCGTTTTCTTTCAATATTCTGATTACCGTTTTTTCTCCAAAGAAAGTGGGTAGAGTAGAAACACGGAAAGAAACCTTCTCTCCATTTTGTTCTATTTTAAATCTGCCGTCTTGAGGCAATCTCTTTTCGTCGAGTTTCAAATTGGACAACACCTTAATACGAGCAGTTATTCCGGATCCTGCATTTTTATCGAGCACCATCGCGTCATGCAAGATGCCATCTATTCGATAGCGCACGGTGAGATCTTTTTCTCCTGGTTCAATGTGAATGTCTGATGCGTTTTGTAAAATTGCGTGAAAAATTAATGAGTCAACAATTTTCACCACCGGCAACTCTTCCGCCATTTTTTCTAACTCTACTCCAGACTTCTCTGCCGGTTTCTCACCCGCCTTTTTACCTTCGTCTTCTTTTGAAGAAAGATTGAGCGCGCTCGCTTCCTTTTGGATAATATCTTGAAACTCCGTTTTCAAACTTTGCCTATATTGTACCAAGGCGGACTTTATCGAAGCGGTGTCGGTGAGTCGAGGTAATATTTTAAGTCCGGATCTTTTCTTGATGAAATCTATCACTGAGAGGTCGTCCACGTCGAGCATTGCAACTTCCAGGGACTTATCTGTTTTTTTATAGGCAACAATATTGTAATTTCTAGCGATAGGCTCCGGAATGAGAAAGAGAACGGCAAAATCTATTTTTTGATTATTCAGATCTACAAAAGGAATGCCTAAGACAAAGGCCTCTATTCTTTTCAGCTCTGTTTCAGATATCTTTCCTTCCGAAAGCAAAACGTCACTCAACTTTTGCTTACTTGTTTCCGCTTTTTTAATCGCGTCCTCGAGTTCTGTACGCGAGACAAGCCCCGAATCTAAAATAGATTTTTTAAACTGTTCTTCGTTGAATACCATTAGTAATATTATATCAAAAAATTCCCCGCTAGGGGAATTTTTTGTCTTACGCAAGATTGAAAGATTAGTTTTCTATAATCACCGGCTTCTTTTTATATTCCGTACAAGAACTGGTAGCTCCGGAGGTGTCGTTTTTGCAAGACCATGTCCATTTAGTGGTACCGTTATTAACGACACCTAGCAGAGAAGATCCAGACTTGCAAGGATCTTTGTGATTAATAGGTGAAGAACAATCGCTCGTGCCCCCACCAGTAGGACCTACATCTATTTGGGTATAACATTTTCCCGTGCCAGCAGGTGTAGCTGAATCCGTCACCTTACTCCAAGCAGTATAACTTCCAGCAGATGTATAACTGCAAGTATTTCCCGGGACATACGAACCATCAGTTGTACAGTTGTACTCGAAAGTATATGGAGCCCTTCCGTTAAAACCCACAGTTGAGAGAGAGATACTTAAAGGAACACTTCCAGACGAAGGAGTAGCTGTTAAATTACACAAAATGTCAGAGATTGTTAATGGAACCCAAGGAACACCACTGTTACAGTTGTTGTTCTCAACTGATTCGGTAATCGTACCAGTGGCGCCGGTATCTGATGGTCCACCCGCTGCCGTCGCATCGGCGCAAGCGCGCATATAATATGTTCCGGCTTGTACATTGTTGACGGTCGTGGAAACAGTAACTTGACCAGAGGAAGGAAGCGAGAAGGCAGTAGAAGTCTCAAAATTTGATGCGCTAGTTCCAGTTCCATCAATTTTTGTTGACCCGTCATTTTTTGTTGACACTTGAATAATATTTTTGAACCCAGCACCAGTGGCTGCACTACCCTGATTTGTAATTACTGTTGAAAAAGTTATATTACCTGGTGTAGTTTGGTTAACAGTAGGCGCTCCAGCAGTAAGGTCAGGAGCGGCTGTGGCACTTACTGTTACCGTAAACTGATTACTTGTTACTGTTTCATTAGTTGATGATTTAAATGCTTGAATAGAATATACATACGAACCAGCAACGTCAGGAGGATTTACAGACATGCTTCCGGAACAGGATGCATATGCGTTGAGCGCGGTACCCGTATTGTCCAACAATCTACAAGTAGTGTTGGCAGCTGTTCCATTTGTAAGGGTATAAGTTGCAGAGATTGCAGGAGAAACACCCCCTGAGAGAGTAGAGGAATAACTAGTTGGATTTACCGAGATACCTAGTACGGCTGTGGCACTTACTGTTACC
>JBBIUG010000015.1:0-12250 GCA_037440325.1 Candidatus Nomurabacteria bacterium
GGTTTTTTGTTTTGAATAATTATATTCAAAATTTGTTCTGAAGTATTTGGCATAAATGGCTCGAGGGCCACACCAATTGCAAAAAGTTTATTTACTAGATTGGAAATCATGGATTTCCCTTTATCTATATCAGTTTTTATAACAGAAAAAGGCTTCTCGGTTGCAATAAAATTATCCATATCCTTAATTTCAGCCCAAATAATATTAATTGCTTTAGAAATATCAAAATTTGAAATCACTTTATCAATTTGCACTGATAAATTGGTTCCACCTTCGCTTGGATGAGGTTCACAATATTGTTCAGATAAGGTCATTATTCTGCTAACTAAATTTCCCAGTCCATTTGCTAAACCGGAATTGTAAGCATCCTTGAATCTTTCAATCGTAAAAGGACTATCTTCAAAAGAAGATATTTCACGCAAAAGAAAATAGCGAAGTGCGTCTGTGCCATATTCTTTTACGATATCTCGCGGATCAACGACATTACCCAGGGTTTTAGACATTCGCACCCCTCCCTCGCCCGCTATAAAGCCATTTACTACTATTTGGTGTGAATTGAGCAATTCTGCCGCCATGAGCATGGCTTGCCACATAACCGCCTGGAAGCGAGTATTGTCTTTTCCGCAATATTGCGTCGGGTTTCCATTCGTCCAATATTTTTCAAAATTCTCAGTGTTCTCCGGCCACCCTAAGGTAGAAATATAGTTCGTCAAAGCATCGAACCATACATACATAACCTGAGTATCATCTCCCGGAACAGATATACCCCACGGCATTTTTTCTTTCACTCGTGAAATAGAAAAATCATGCAGACCGTTACTGATAAAATTTTTCATTTCGTTCAGGCGAAAATCCGGAATAACAAAATTAGGATTATTTTCATAAAAATTAAGCAATTTTTCACCAAATTCTGAAAATTTGAAAAAATAATTTTCTTCATCAATGAGTTCAAGTGGTCTTCCCGGATGTAAAATGCATTCCCCCTTTTCGTTTAATTCTGAATCAGTCTTTTCACTTTCGCAACCTACACAATATTTCGTCTGATAACTTTTTTTATAAATATAACCGTTCGCATTTACTCTTTTCCAAAATTCTTGCGCGGCTTTTTCATGGTGTTTATCGGTAGTACGAATGAAATGCACATCTTCACTTATGCCGAACATTTTCAGTTGCTCTTTGAAAGTTTCGAAACCCTGATCCACGAATTCTTGCGGAGAAATATTGTTTTCTTTGGCTTTTTCATATATTTTCATTCCGTGCTCGTCCGTTCCAGTGTTGAAATAAACATCAAACCCTAAGATTTTTTTATATCGAGCAACGGTATCGGCGCGCACGAACTCAAGCGCGTGCCCCATATGGAGTGGTGCATTTACATAAGGAAGTGTCGTCGTAATGTAAAAACTATTTTTCATTATTGTGTGCTGTTTGTTTTAGCTAAAATTTTATCTTTCTCTAAATCATTCAAAAACTCCATCGCGATAACAGCGAGTGGAATAGCGAGAATTGCTCCCCAAAAACCACCCAACTCAAATCCGATAACCACCGCCAAAATAATAACTATCGGGGAAAGGCCCACTATTTTTTTAATGATTAGCGGAGCGAAAAGGAAAACTTCAAATTGGTGCACGATGAGATAAGCGCCGGCAGTCATGAGCGCACTCCCCATTCCGCTTGAAAGGTAAGAAAAAGCAAGGGCTGGGATGAAAGCCACCCAAATGCCATATGGGACCATTTCCATTATGCCCGCGATTATTGCCAAGAGAAATGCATATTCAATACCGAGAAGCGACAAAATGAGATAAATAAGAATGCCGACAACAAAACCGACAAGGAGTTGTCCTCTCACCCAAAGACCTATCTTGTGACTAGAGCGAGTCCACAAGCCTGCAACATAATCATCATATTCTATAGGAACAATAATTTTTAGGAAATTTTCTATCCCTCCTTCTTGAATAGAAAAATAAAAAGAAAGAATAATAATCAATACAAAGTTGAAAATACTACCGAAGGCAACAGCAAGAACTTGGAAAAATCCGCCTGAGAGGTTTAAGACAAATGCCTTAGATACTGAGAGAAGAGTAGCGATAGAAAAATGTCCGGAAAGAGAAGCGACAATACTTTTCGCTCCCGAAAACGCTTCGTTTTGGAAAAAATTTAAGAAAGTAGCGTCCGGGAAATATGAAGAGAGAAAAGTGGAAAGATTATAAATTTCAGTTATGAGTAACGGTGCAAAAAGGTAAAAAATACCGAACATCGTAAGCAGTACCGCGGCATACAATAAGACAATACCGAAGATTCTATTGATGCCCATTTTTTGCAAATGCGGGATGGTTGAATCGATAAAAGAAGCTACGACAATCGCCGTCAAAATGACTAATATTAAATCTCGCAAAACCCAGGCCAAAAGTACACAAATGATTACTAAAACTGCTCGGACCATCGTGCCCGTGGTTATGGAAAAGTTAGTAATATTTTTGTTTCCAACCATAAAAACATAATAACACAAAAAACATTAATTAAAAATTGAGCCCATAAAAAGCGAAAACCGTCCTCCGGCGGTTTTCGCGGAAAACGGTTGATGTTATCTATGTGAGCGGAGCCTGCGGGACCACGAGCAGAACTTTGTACCAGATGGTCTTCTTGTGCAAGTCAATGTCGCACGGGAATTTTGAACAACAGGAGAAAGTAAATTTCTGTATTTTTAGAATTTCAATATTTTAAGAAATTTATTTTTTTCTTTGAAGGGTCCGACAAGAACAAGATTGAGCTTCTCGTTTTTAAAAATATCTTTCGCCAATTCTTGAATTTGTTTCACGGTCACTTTTCTGATTTCTTCGGCTTTTTCTTCTGCACTTTTTAATTCCCGTTTCAAAAGTTCTTGCCCACCATAAAAATTTGCAATGTCGTCGCTCGATTCTAGAGAGAGTTTCATGTTGCCGGTTAAATATTCTTTTACTTTATTCAATTCTTCCTCACCAACTTTTTCAGTTTTCAATCTATTGCATTCCTCGAGAACCGCTTTTATGACTTCTTCAATTCTTTTGTTGTCCACACCGGCGGAAACCTGGAAAAAACCATGATCGGTATATGTATCGTTATACGCACGGACATAGTAACCAACGCCCATTTCTTCGCGTAGCCTCTGGAAAAGTCTTGAGCTCATTCCTCCTCCTAAAATTCCTCCGAGGACAGAGAGTGCTGCATTTTTTTTATCGAACAAACCGTAAGTACGAGTACCGAGAACAAAATGTGTTTGATCTGTTTTTTTAAAATTTACCAAAACTTCCGGATTTTTTTGAATTTCTTTAACTTTTATTTTGGCTGATTTTTTGCCTCTCTCTAACTTGCCGAAAAGTTTTTTCGCTTCATTTATTACTTCTTTTTCTGTTACCTTGCCGGCGACAATGAGCACTGTCGCTTCCGGTAGATAATGCTGCTTCTTATAATTCACAAAATCGTCGCGCTTCATTCCTAATATATTTTTTTTCTCGCCCGCAATGTTCCATCCTGCCGGCTGGTCGCCGTAGAGAAGCTTCATTATCAAATCTTGCACATGCCTCTGTGGCATATCTTCATACATATTGATTTCTTCGATAATCACGCCTTTCTCTTTTTCCATTTCCGCGCTCGGGAAAGTAGAGTTCAAATAAATATCAGAAACAACATCGAAAATTTTGTGAAAATGTTTCGCGTCGGATTTCGCATAGTACCCGGTATATTCTTGTGAAGTAAAAGCATTATATTGCGAACCTAGGGTATCGAGCTCTTTTGAAATATCTATCGCCCTTGGTCTTTTCGCTGTTCCTTTGAAACACATGTGTTCCAGAAAGTGCGAAATACCGTTCACCTTTTTATCTTCGTATTTAGAACCGGCTTCCACGAGCACTAAAACCGTAGCCGTCGGGTTATCTTTCATGGGGATAGTGACAACCCGCAAGCCATTATGTAAAACTTTTTTTGAAAACTTCATGATAAAAATTTAATTTGTTTTTTCTTTTATATAATTTTTTAGGTCGACAACTTTTATTCTTTCCTGCTCGCCAGTATCACGATCGCGAACGGTAACTGTGCCGTCTTTTAAAGTGTCGAAGTCAATCGTAACACAAAACGGTGTGCCGATTTCATCCTGTCTGCGATATCTCTTCCCAACATTTCCATTGTCATCAAACATAATCGGCTGGATTTCTTCATTTAGCATTTCAAAAACTTCTTTAGCTTTGCTTACAAGTTCGGGCTTGTTTTTAAGCAGAGGAAAAACAGCCACCTTAACTGGAGCAATACTTGGCTTGATTTTTAAGTAAGTTCTTTTTTCCCCGCCCATTTCATCTTCTCGATATGCATCACACAAAACCGCAAAAAAGAACCTGCTGACACCCCCGGATGATTCGACAATATGTGGAATAAATTTTTCATTGGTTTCCCCGTCCTGGTAAATTAACTCTTTTCCGGAACCCGCCGAATGCTGAGTTAAGTCATAACTGCCCCTCGCATGTATCCCCTCCAGCTCGTCGAAACCCCAAGGAAAATTGTACTCTATATCGTAAGCCTCTTTGGCATAAAAGACTAAATTCTCGTGCTTTTTCCAGCGTAAATTCTCTGGGTTTATCCCCAAATCAAGAATTGCTTTCCAGCGATATCCTTTTAACTTTTCATACTCGTTCATCTCTTCGTAGGGCTTTACAAAATATTGCATTTCCATTTGCTCAAATTCCCTCAACCTAAAAAGAAACTGTCTCGGCGAAATTTCGTTTCTAAATGCCTTTCCGATCTGAGCTATCCCAAAAGGCAACTTCATGTGTTGTGAATCAAGCACATTCTTGAAATTAACATATATGCCCTGGCAAGTTTCTCCTCTTAGATAAGCGGGCGCTGAATTTGATTCAGTGAAATCTCCAAGGTTTGATTTAACCAAAAGATTAAATTTTTTCACCCTGGAAAAATTTTGTTTTTTGCAGTTTGGACATTTGATTTTATCTTTGTACTGCTCAAAAATTTTATTTATTTCATCCTCCGAGATTTTTTCATCAGCCTTTACTCCAATCTCTTCTAAAACTTTATCCACCCGTATTCTCGTGTTGCACTCCTTGCACTCAGCCATCGGGTCAGAAAAACCTTTTGTGTGACCAGAGGCTTCCCAAATTTTTGGACTCATAAAAATACCGGAATCAAGCCCGACGATATCCTGCCTTTTATAAACCATCCACTTCCACCACTGTCTCTTAATGTTGTTTTCCAATTCGACCCCCATTGGGCCAAAATCGTACACGCCACCAAAACCGCCATATATTTCGGAAGATGGATAGACGAATCCGCGTCTTTTGCAAAGAGAAACTATTTTTTCCATTAAATCATTTTTTTCGTTTTTATTTTTTTCTGACATTTTATTGAGCAACAACTATTCCTCCGTTTGCTGGAAGAGCGGAGTCGCTATCTAGATTTGTGTTCAACCCCATTTTATTTACCTTCACATCTACATTAGCAAAATCGTCATGGCCAGTCAAAACCGCATCATTTATGATAAGGGGGGCAGTCCCGACTTGTGAAACAGAAAATTTTGCTGATACTTGAAAGGAAACACTTCGAGTTGCCCCGGTGACTCCGGTTCCTCGCGCTATCCTGTCAGCATTCCAAACAATTGATCTTGTGGATGGATTGTAATTTAAATTTTCGCTAGCCGGAGAGATTTGTCCGACAAAAGTTACCCACGGCGGAAGCGTAGAATTTATTTTCACATTTGAAATACTATTTGAGGTGTTGGAAAGGTTCCAAACAATTGTGTAGGTCGTCGAATGGTTCGCCTTGGGTGGAATTGGGCCTGTATTGGTAAATGGACCAGAGTAATACAACGCCTTGGTGGAAAGTCCAACGTCAGAAATAATTCTAATAATTGCCGAAGAAGAATTCTCTAAAGTATTTGTGGCAAAACCCTGTGTGGCTTGTTTGCCAGAAATATTTATTTCTATGTTGACTGAAGGATCAGAAAGCAGTCCCCCAGTTGAACTAAGTAGGGATGTAGGAAGAAGAGAAAAAGCTACGGTGCCAGAATCTCCAGGATTTATCTCTTTAAGGTCGTCCTGCGAGCTTTGATTCCAAGAGATTATGTCTGTAGAAGAATCATAAAAGCCGCGTTGCGCTTTTATTGTCTTCCGATCAAAAGCATTACCGGTAAGCTTCGCCTGTATTTGTAGGTCGTCAATCTTTGTGTCTAGGTTATTTTGATACCGAATTTCTGCGGTGATCGGAGTTTTGGCATCTACTGCGTAGTTTCCTTGCGATGCGCCGTTCACAAAAAGATTTGCCTCCACAAATGGTTTTTTCACCATCATGGTGTTCTTGGTGGAGTTAAAAACAACTCCAATCGCAGTTTTATCTTTGTCGGACTGAGAACCGGTTGAAACATTAAAAGTTTTTTCTTCTCCATCAAAAACGTCAATCATTTTTCCAGTAACCATCACATTGTGTTCTACGCCCGGCGCTAAATCTCCGAGTGTCCAGACATTATTTCCAAAAGATGGCGCTGGAGTAGCACTAATAAAAGAAAAACCTACAGGATAATCCGCCCGAAGAAGTATGTTTTTGGCGGCTTCGGTGGCGTTAAGCGTTTCTTTTATTTTAAGAATGACGTTCTGGTTGGGCGTAATAGTAAGCGGAGCGTCTACTGAAAGATTAATGGGAGTAGAACTTATGTTTACGTCAAAAGTTTTGTCTTTTACAAAGATGGCATTGGAACCAACAACTCTGTATTCAATCGAAACTTTGACAGGACGAACACTGCCTTGCTCTCCAAACAAAACTACTTTAACGTTTTCGTTTCTGACCGCCCCAGACGGAATGGTGCCGAGAGAGATGCGTAGGCGTTCATTGTCGGAAGACAAATCAGTCGCTCCTCCCTTAGGGTATTCTACAACCAGATCAACCAGTTCTAACGCTGCGTTGTTTTTGTTTGTTATCCCGATAATAAGCGGGAGCTCTTCTCCCCCGGCAGTAAAATTATTTCCGGAGATAGAAATATCGATGTTGCTGTTCGACACGGTGTTCCCTCCTGCGAAGAAGACATAGGCGCCGTAAGTCAGCGCAAGAGCAAAAAAAACTACCGAAAAAATAAAAAATTTTTTAAAAATAGATGTTTTCATAAAAAATTTTTCTCCCGCGCTGTATTCTTTTTCTTCATTTGTTTCCCAAGAATCAGCAATATCTTTCCTTCGAGGACGAAAATACACGTCCCGATGTTCTATTCTGGTTTGATAGTTCTTTCTAAAAAGTTTGCTTTTTAATTCTTCAAGCCTGTTAATTTTGTTTTGTTCGTCTGGCAACATAAATGAATTATACCATATTTATAGATGCGTCTCTTTTAGCGCTTTGTTGATTTGGCGCAATACCTTAGACCTTGATTTGGAAACTTCAAATATTAAATTTTCTTCAAACGGAGATTTGACCAGATTTTGAAGAACTTCATTCCCCCCGATGTATCCTAAATTATTAAGGATGCGCAAAACGAGAATAGCCTCCACGTTTTGTAAATCATCTTTCGTTTTCGTTTTTTCTAAAATATGTAAACCGTTTATCAAATCGGAAAATAGCGCTTCGTTCTTTTCCACTCCGGCGAGCAATCTTTTCAATAAGTTGGAAACATTGGAAACAATTTCAAAAATTCCGGGACTTTTTGAAAGATTTTCTAATTTGTTTGTTTTACTGGCGCTCGTCACTCTCCAAAAATCTTTCCCTTGTACCAAGTCCATTTTCACATAAGCGAAATCCTGCAAAACATAGCGCAGCTTTGAAGACATTTTGCGTACTCCTTGTGCGGAAGCATAAACCATTCCCAAATCACGAGTAAAAACAGAATAATATTTTCCTGTTTCACCAAAATTTTTACTTCCCAAGATTATTCCTTCTGTGTGATAAATGTGGTGCACTGTTTAATTTTAGCACAAAAACAGCAATGCCTGCCGACGGAGTAAACGTCGGCAGGCATGCAAGATCCCAAAAAATCTACGACAGAGGCTGACCTGAGATGTTACCAGGTCAGTGTTACGGGAAGGAAGCTCTTCCTGCGCTTCGGCACAGGCAACGTCGCGGCCTGCTGTCGCTGCTTGAAAAGCGCTAAGCTTTTCCCGGCGACGGGACACTTCGTGCAGTTTCCGCCCTGGCACCCACCACAGCCGTTTCTCCTCCGCTTCGGTTTGGCCATTGGACCCTCCTTCTGACGTAGAGGAAAGGAACACTATTAGAGTTCATTATAGCACTATCTATTTTAAAAATAAATACTAGGTCTTCTTTATTTTTATCTTGAAAGAAAGCTCTTCTACTTTTATCTCTTCTCCATCGTTATCTGCAACTTTGATTTCGGAAACCAACACAACTTTTTTGATTTCATTTTCAAATTTTCTAACTAAGTTTTTACCTGCTTCATCCGTGCCAATAACAAGTTCAACCATATCGTTTGGAGTTAACCCGATTTTCTTTCTCATCTCTTGCAGAGCGCGAACAAGCTCACGATAAGTCCCTTCCGTTTTTAATTCTGAACTTATTTCGATGTCGAGCAAGACCTCCGCCTCAATGTTATTATTTTCCTTAATTTCTTTTACATTTATTTCGTCTTTGATCAAAGCAAGAAATTCCGCAGAAAGAGAAAGATTTTTTACTTCCAGTTTTGCGAGCGGTTGACGCACTCTTATCCCGGCCTTCTGTCTTGCTTCTAGGCCGAGCGTGACGATTTTCCTGACATCTTCCATCTTTTCTATAATTTTTGATCCGCCGAAAGAGAAAAATTTGAATGGTTTAGCCGGCCAGCTTGCAAGGTGCACGCTTTTTTCGTCTTTGTCGTTTTTTAACTTGAGCCAGATAGATTCTGCGGTGAAGGGAGTAAAGGGAGCAAGCAGTTCTGCCAGTGTTTTTAACATGTGATACAAAACCATCTTTGATTCTTTGTCTCCCTCTTTTATTTTTTCCCTTGATCGACGCAAATACCACGTGGACAAATCCTCTATAAACATTTCAAATGGTCGAGTGGCAAGTACCATATCATATTTTTCCATACCAAAAGAAACATTCTCAATTGTTTTTTCTAGTCTTAACAATATCCATTTGTTTAATGCATCCTTAGCTCCTGGCCAAGAACCCTGCTCAATGCCTTTGTCACGGTATAATTCGTAAAAAGCAAAAACATTGAAAAGTCTCCCGATTATTTTATTTGAAACTTCTTGCACTGCTTTTTCTGAAAAATTTATATCCTCACCTTTCATGAGTGGTCCAGACATCAAATAAAAACGCAGGGCATCAACGCCATACTTATCAAATAAAATAGCCGGGTCGGGAAAATTATTTTTTGACTTAGACATTTTTTGTCCATCTTCCGCGAGCACTGTCCCGGTCGTGACCACATTTTCAAACGGAGCATGATTAAACAGAATCGAAGAAATTACGTGCGTGTAGTAAAACCAAGTCCTCGTCTGCGCAATATATTCAGCAACAAAGCCCGAAGGAAAATTTTTGTGTTTCCAGTTTTCGTTTTCAAAAGGATAATGATCTTGCGCAAAAGGCATGGAACCGGACTCAAACCAGCAATCAATAACCTCAGAAATTCTTCTGTATTCTTCCCCCGCATCATCCACTAGAGTCATTTCGTCAATATATGGACGATGCAAATCCATTTCATAATTCTCGTCATGTGGAATTGGCACGAAATTAACTTCTTTGACCTCTGCATTTTTTATGCTGTCATCTTCTCCTCTAAAATTTATAATACTTTTCGCGTCCATTCCCAAAGAAGCGGACATTATCATTAGAGCTGTAGCCTCGTGGGTGACCAACAATATATTTTTATCGGAATATTTTGACTCAAACTCGTAGATTAATTTTCCTGCCCTTTTCTTGAGATCCGCGTAAGACTCCCCTCCTTCCGGCGTCTTCTCAAAACGTACCAAGCTGTGCGGAAAATCTTTTAGAAGTTCATTAATCTGCTTGCCATTATATTTTCCGACATTCCATTCCCGCAAAGAATCCTCAACAAACATGTTTTCTTTTGTGATTCCGAGTTCAGCTGCAGCGATTTCAGCTGTTTCTTTTGTTCTTGTGAGAGGTGAATATATTATTAAATCTATTTTTTTGTCTTTTAATGACAAAACGTTCTTTTTTACTTGCTCTTTTCCTTTTGGGGTAAGGGAATAACCATCGTTCAATAAGTTGGATAAAATATTTTTTACATTATTTTCTGATTCGCCATGCCGCATAACGAAATATTTATTTCCGGATTTTTTGGTTTTGTTTTTTAAATCTTCAACAGAATGGACAAACATTGTTTTTCCTGATTTTGATTTCCAAAAAGGTAGTGGACTCGCCCAGTACCTGTTTCTAGAAATAGTCCAATCTGGAGCACTTTCCATGGTATTTTTAAAACGTCCCTCCTTAAGGTGTTCGGGTATCCAATTCATAGATTCCGCATTTTTAAGCAAATCTTTTTTTGTCTTTTGAATATTCACAAACCAGGAAGGTAATGCATAATAAAGAAGCGGGGTTTCACAACGATAACAATGCGGGTAGGAGTGAATAATCTTTTCTTTTTCAAAAAGAGCACCGCTCTTGGCCAAATATCGTATTACTTCGACATCTGCTTTTTGGTGTCCATCTTTTTCTTCAGACCTCGGCTTTACGGGCAGGCTAGCAAAATCCGTTACTTCTTTTTTGAATTTGCCAGTTTCATCAACGTGGATTATCCACGGAATACCATTTTGCTTCGCCAAATTCATATCGTCTTCACCAAAGGCCGGTGCTTGATGCGCTATACCTGTCCCAGTGTCTGCGGTTACGAAATCCGCATGCCAAACTTTCCAAATATTTTTGTTTTTTGCCACCTCGGCATTTTGATAATAAGGAAAAATTGGTTTGTATTTTTTGCCTACTAAGGCTGCTCCAGAAATTTCACCCAAAACAGAATAATCCTTTTCCTTCAAAACGTTTTGCAGTGTTTCTTTTGCAAGTATTAGCATGGTCTCTCCAATTTTTACTTTTGCGTAAGTAAAATCTTTGTTGATAGCAATAGCAGTATTGCCCGGCAGAGTCCACGGCGTTGTCGTCCAGGCAAGCAAATATGTTCCCAACTCATCCTCCAATTCAAATTTCACATACACAGAAATGTCTGAAATGTCTTTGTAGCTATTGTCCATTGCGATTTCGGAATTGGCAATCGGCGTTTCACACCTAGGACAATAAGCAAGTACCCGCACTCCCTCGTAAAGCAAGTCTTTCTTCTGCAATTCTCCAAGCGCCCACCAAACACTTTCAATGAAAGTATTGTCCATCGTCTTATAAGAATTACTGAAATCAACCCAGCGGCCCATGCGGTTAATAGTCTTTTCCCATTCAGCGACATAGGTCAGCACTTTACTCCTCGCGTGTTTAACAAATTTATCAATTCCCATTTCCTCAATAGCCTTTTTACCAGAAATATTTAGGTCCTTTTCTACAATGTTTTCGATCGGAAGACCGTGACAATCCCAACCCCAACGTCTGGGTACAGAATAACCGCGCATGGTCTGATAACGCCCGATCACATCTTTCACCGTACTTCCTAAAATATGTCCGTAGTGTGGAGTACCAGTAGCAAAGGGCGGACCATCATAAAAAACGTAATTCCCCTTCGGGGCTTTTTTGCTTAGCGATTTTTCAAAAATTTTATTTTCTTTCCAAAATTCTAAAACCTTCTCTTCGCGAAGTGCTGTTTCACTTTTTTTGTTTGTATTTTTTTCTTCCATATAATTTATTTATTAAAATAAAAAACTCGTCCACGTACAACAATCAATAATTGTTATACAAGGACGAGTTTCTCGTGGTACCACCTTGCTTACTTCTCATTTTACTGGGTTCTACTCCCAAAATAGGTTTCTTCCCAAAGCTCCGAGGTGATTACCCCTTCATCGCTCGTAAATACACTATAACACAAAATACTAGAAATGTTAACGTTTTTTACGGAAAACTCATGTTCCCAATCGCGAACAAAAGGAAAATAACAAAAATTGTTACAAGGTTTAATAAAACACCTGTAACCAACACAGACCAAAATGTTAATTTTGACCTAACATAATTCCTAGCCTGCACCCACTTAATAGTAAAAACTAATATTCCCAAAAATTGAATAAATAGAATTATTCTATATAAAAATTCAAACCGAACATCTAATAGAAAATTGGGTCGAAGAATTTGGCTCGAGCCATGAACTGTCGGCGCAAAAAAGGAATATAAAAAATTATAT
>JBBIUG010000015.1:12260-12839 GCA_037440325.1 Candidatus Nomurabacteria bacterium
GGGCTCCAAAAAATTTCAGGCAAAAGAAATAAACTAGCAAAAATTACAATCCATTTTTTTTGCATTTTTGTCATGTATTAATATTCTACAACTTAATAAACTTTTTTGCTGTTAATAGAACAAGAGCAACTCCAAGAAAGATACCGATAGCAATCCTGTAATCAATTTTATAGTTACTAACTATTGAATTTGCCATAAGAGCGTTATCCTTCAAAGCATCTTCTTCTTGTTTGATGTTTGTTGCCTCGGGTTCTATCTTTTTAATTTGATTTTTTGGCAAAAAGGGGTTCGATAAATTATCTTGTACTAGATCATTCGTTATTTTGTCTGTAGAGAGTTGTCCTAGGTTTACAATCAACGGGGGCACTCCGCCACCAGAAGCAACATGGGTTGAACCTTCCAATGTTTTTTGTGTTTCCTCTTGATCTGGTATAAAATTTCGCGCCTGTTCTGCATCTAAAATCGTGTTCGGTTCCAATATTTTGTCTATTTTTTTATCGCCGTTTACGTCTAGAGACAGGGTGGTGTTATCCGCGATGGCCACCTCACCCGAGAGATTGGGCGTTACGGGAATATTGT
>JBBIUG010000016.1:0-12514 GCA_037440325.1 Candidatus Nomurabacteria bacterium
ACCCTACCGGAAGTGCAAATAGTTATGAATATGGATGGTTGGGGAATGGAAGCAAAAAAAATAAACACATATCAACAATTTATTTATAAAGAACCGGTGCAATTTACTGGCTTTAAGCTGTTTTATAAAAATGATTTATGGGAAAAGGGAACAGTTTTAATGACGCCAGAAAAGCTTTTAAAATTAAACCCTCGTCCGGTTTATATACAGTTTCAATAAAATATTATATAATATGCCCATGGAAGGAATAAATAAAAAACACGAACAAGGAGGTCTTTTTGGTGATAGTCAGGAAGATTCAAGCGCAGTAAATAACTTAACCCTTAAAGATTATAGTGACCAAGAAATAATCAACACCAGAAAGAAAGAAGAGAAAAGGAGATTGGGAGAAGACAAAACTGAACGTACGCCAAGAGAAGAAAGGTTTTTTAAGTTGCTGGATGAGGCCGGGTTAAAATAAGCCATTTTGTTGCATGGAATTAGAAAAAGAAAAAAAGGCCTGGAGAGAAGTAAAATATAGCGAAAAATTCTCGAATGCTTTTCGTGGAATGTATGTTGTTTCAAGGACAACCAGGCATTTATATATTCATATTATTTCTGCTCTTCTTGCAATTGTTTTTGGATTTTATTTCAAAATTTCTGACTTGGAATGGATAGCTTTAGTCTTCGCCATTGGTTTTGTTCTGGTATCCGAAACGCTCAACACCGCCATAGAAATAGACATTGATTTGACCTCGCCCGATTATCATCCTTATGCGAAAGACACCAAAGACGTGGCCGCCGCTGCGGTATTGTTAGCCGTTTTTGTGGCTATAATTGTCGGGCTTATTATTTTCTTGCCAAAAATTTTATAAATTGATAAGCTTTTACCATGAGTAATAATATAAAAATTTTCATTTCGATAATTGTGCTTTTGGTTTTAGGAACCATCGGGACTATTTTTCTACAATCAAACAGCGTGCCGCTAGGACCAGGCAAATATGATGCGTTTGCAACCTGCTTAAAAGATAAAGGAGCAACTTTCTATGGAGCATTTTGGTGTCCGCACTGCCAAGCAACAAAAAAACTATTTGGTTCGTCGGCAAAATTGTTACCATACGTGGAATGTTCCACAGCCGATGGCACGGGCCAATTGCAAATTTGTAAAGATAAAAAAATTGAAGGATACCCAACCTGGGAATTTGCCGATGGTTCACGTTTGACCGGAGAGACGACCCTGCAACAGCTGGCAGACAAAACCGCTTGTGTTTTACCACAATAATTATTGGAAGTGACACAGCTCACGAAAATTTGACCCTTTTTGCCGTCGCTCATTTTTATAAAAAAGAGGTATAATTATAATATGGAAGAAGATTTACAAAAAAAGATAGAAGAGCAAGGAATAAAAATAGACGCAATCTATAAATCAGTGGAGAAAACTAGAAAATATTTTTTGATGATAATTTGGATTACAGTTATTGCTGTTGTTCTGCCTCTTGTCGCCATGGCTTTTGTTTTGCCTTCGTTTATAAATACCTATACCAGCACTTTGAATAGTATAGGATATTAAGTTCTATTATTAATTAACGTAAAATTATATGGCAAAAGGAAATAATTGGAATAGAAAAGAAACGAAAAAACCTAAAAAAGCTAAGAAAAAATAGTGCAGAGCGGAATATTAGAAGAAATATATTCACACGGAAATAAAAAGAAAGCGAAATTACTTTCAGGGTATTTCAAGACGGGTCATGGACAATACGGAGAAGGAGATATTTTTTTGGGGCTCATGGTTCCGACCTCGAGAAGGTTTGCAATAAAATATAAAGATATATCTTTATATCAGGTTGAGTCACTTCTTAGAAACAAAGTTCATGAAATACGATTGATTGCACTTCTTATTTTGGTTTGGAAATATGAACACGGAGATGAAAAAGAAAAACAAAAAGTTGTGCAACTTTATTTAAAAAATACCAAATATATAAATAATTGGGATTTGGTTGATTTATCTGCTCCAAGAATTTTGGGTAATTATTTTTTTAATAAAAAAGATAAAAGTGCCTTGTTGAAACTCGCAAGGTCAAAAAAATTATGGGAAGAAAGGATCGCGATTCTTTCAACTTTTTTCTTTATTAAGGAAAAGGATTTAACCTGGTCTTTTCGTCTGGCCCGAATGTTTTTGAATCATAAGCATGATTTGATTCATAAGGCTGTCGGTTGGATGTTGCGTGAAGTGGGCAAGAAAGACAAGCAGAAATTGAAAGAGTTTTTGAATAAAAATATTAAAAAAATGCCAAGAACTACGCTTCGTTATGCAATAGAGCGATTTCCCAAAAACGAACGCTTGATGTATTTAAAGAAATAGACAGAACATTATTAAAAATAGTTTATGTGTTAAAATAATATATATGAAAATACAAAAAATAGTTATGTGGGTTATCGGCCTCGGAATTATCATTGGAATAGGAATGATGATTTTCGGTGCTAGTAGTAAAAAAGTTATTGCGCCAGTGGTGGTTGACAATACTACGGGGTCTATAGAAGTCCCACCGAGCCAGGCAGGAAATGGAGAAGTCGTTCCTTCTGATTTTAGTAAAACGATTAGCTTTAAATTAAATGACAAATTTACTTTTACCGACGGCCTAGAAGTAACCTTAAAAGAAATAAATGATTCTCGTTGTCCGAAAGGGGTGCAATGTTTTTGGGCCGGAGAAATTGCCGGACTTTTTTCTCTTTCCGGTGGTGTTCTTACCGCTCCGAAAGAAATTCGCGTTGGAACAGTTAATAATAAAAGCGTTACCTGGGAAGGATATACGCTTACTTTGCAAAATGCCACAGAGGACAACGTAGATATTGAAATAGTGAAAAACTAAAAAATGCAAGGTTTTTCTAAAAATGAAATAACTTTGATGCAAAAATTAAACACTCCCGCCAAGGTGCAGGATTTTCTAAATGATTTAAGATTTAATTTTGAGAAGGGCGGAGAGACACTAAAATCACCGCTTTTCTCTCTCAGGAAGAAGAATGTACATTGTCTTGAAGGAGCGCTCCTCGGGGCTTATATCCTTTCTAGACATGGATTTAAGCCCTATCTTATACATCTTAAGGCGACAATAGAGGACTATGATCATGTTATTGCCCCTTTTAAAATGAGGGGTTTGTGGGGCGCTTTGTCGAAAACGAATCACGCAGTTTTACGTTATCGCGAGCCGGTTTATAAAAACATTCATGAATTAGTGATGTCATATTTTCACGAATATTTTTTAGATAATGGAGAAAAAACCTTAAGGCAATATTCTGCTCCTCTTAATTTAAATACTTTTGAAAAAGATTGGGCAATTTTGGATGGTGACCTCTGGGGGATCGATGAGGAATTAGATAAAATAAAGCATTACGATGTTATTCCAAAGAAGTATCTAAAAAAACTTCGCAGGGCCGACGACATAGAAATTAGGGCGGGGGAAATAGTGGAATTTAAAAAAGGTTAAAAATATTTTCCCAAAATCTTACAAACCAATTTTTTCTTGGAATTTCTGTTTTTTCTACTACTGACGAAGACGGAGTTTCTATGATTGTATTTATTGCAGGAATTTGAGGTGTATATTTTTTTATAATTATCTGATCTGTTTTTTGAGTGACAGAATTGGGTTTTTCCGTTTGGGTTACCGGCTTTTCAACTTTTTGCATTACTTGATTCCATGATTTTCCGGAAAGAGCAGAAGTGACGTAGGCGGTTTTCCAGATTTCATTTTGAACGTTTTCATCTTGTATTCCACCGTCTGTGTCTTGGACAGTTGCCAGATAATCTGCTGGAGTATTTTCATTTTTTTCCCAATCTTCTTGTTTCTCACCGAGAGCAGTCATCCCTTCTATCGCCCACGCAGTTGATGAAGCATTACTCCAACCCCTATTATCTTTTTGGTTTTTCTCCAAAAAATTTTTTGCTCTAACGAGTGCATCACCAACAAGTTTGTCATCTCTTGATACGGACAATGCTTCCATGGAAGCGCCGGTCATGTCTACCGATGCATCCCATGAGCCATCTTCTTTTTGACGATTCAAAACGAAAGAGATGGAATTTTTGATTATTTCTTCATCTTTTTTATATCCGGCATTTTGTAAAACAATCAAAGCGAAAATATCGTCGTTGTCTTCATTTGCATCACCGAATTGTTTTCCGTCAAATTGACCGACTATTTTTTCTATATAATTTTTACCGCCGACATTATAAGGGTTAAGTCCGAGAGCCAAAAGTGCCATTGCGTGTCTTTCGTTGTCTGTTAGTGTAGGGTTCTCAGTCTTAAATTCCTCAAAATATTTTATAAGTTTTTGATTTACTTCTTGTTGATGAGGGTTCGAAGCAAGAGCCAGAGCAGTCCAGTTGGTATATAAACTATCCCCGAAGGAACCGTCTTCTTTTTGTTGTGAAGCTAAATATTGAAAAGCCTTTTCAAGGTCAAAATTTGGTTTTATGAAATTAATTACACTAGCCGACCCACCTCCGCTCGCAACGTGTGGTTTAGGTTTCGGAGTAATAGTTATTTCAGGTGAATCAATAAAATTTGTTTTCTGTCCTTTCGCAATGAAGGTGCCCTCATCAGTAATTTTGAGAGAATATGTTCCACTTTCATCGAGGTCAAAAATATTTGAGCCGATGACAATTTTACCGGAGGCAGCCGGATTCCAAACTGGATTCCAAGAAGAGTCATAGCCGAATTCTGTAACAGTGAATTTGATGGTATCTCCCACAGTGGGGTTTTCATTATCTACAAAAATTTTTAAAGGATTTGTGCCGTAGTTGAGAAGAATCGAGTCTCCGCTTGCCAAAATATATTTATTAAGCGCGTTTTGCCCGAGCTCCAAATTGTTAAACCATCCCCAATAAACGCCATTTCCTCCATCGTTATTTATTGTTCCGCTTATTGAGTTTAAAAAAGCATCTGTCCCATACCACGTCCAGTCGTTGGCTAGCCCGGATTGCAGTATCGCGCAATACGCAGTAGCGCTCATTGTGCCGAGCTTATCGCTGTCGCAAGGGGAGACAGTAATATCTGAGTCGTACAGAGTGCTCGACTCTGTTTTGATTGTTAGATGAATTGCTGTGTCAGCATAAACGACTCCAGAGAGAAAAAAAACAATAAAACCCAGTAATGTTGTCAATATAATTTGTTTTCGCATTTTAAATAAAATTCTAATTAATAATTCAACTTTTCATATTTCCAGGACACGACATCTCCTTGATTTAATTTATAATTCGAAACACCAATTTCCGCTTTTTTCCCGTTAACATAATAAATCCAATTTCGTTCTCCATTCCCGGATACTTCGTTGATAGAAACAATAAATTTCCCCATGCCTAAATAATTTTTTTCCGTAAAACTTATTTTGCCATCGTTCGCAAGTTTGTTCATGAAGTCGTAAACGCTCATCTCGCCAGGAATCGTATCTACGAATTCTAGATTGTTTACGGGTTTGGAAACAGAAGTATGTGGCAGGAAAAGACCAAAGCCGAGAATTATTAAGAGGGCTATAATTAGTATTAATATTTTGTTTTTTGATATAAATTTAAGCATAAAAAAATTCTGCTCGAGCAGAATTCTGGGTCCTTTAAAGAAGAAGGATTGTCCTGCTCGGGAAAAATAAAATAATTGGTATTCGGACTTGTTCCCTCGACTTAGCGTGGGACTTACCGTAGCGGCACTGCACTGGAATTCTTGCCTAAGTAGGCGGGTCACCAGTTTCCCCAATTATCTCTTTAATTTTTAAAAGGAACTCACTTATTTTATACCTTCCATGCAGTCTGTCAATTTTAGCTGTGCATATCGTAGTCGGTACTTAAAAACAAGATTTTAAAAGACTTCACGGGAAGTTCATTTATCTCTGGTTTAATGATGAACATTATTTTGAAGAAGACTTGCTGAAAAAAAGAGGGAGAATATAATATTTATTATTAGTAATAATTTTTTCACAAATTATGCAGGAAACTAAAATAGAAAGACTTTTTAAAAAAGTTTTTTTGAATGAGAATTTTTTAACAATATTTTTGATCAGCCTTTTTGCCCTTTTGCTTATTCTGATAATCGGGTTTGGTTTTGTTTGGCACTATCGAGCCAATATTTTTGGATATTTTGCCAAAGAATATTTGAAAGAAGCACAAGACGGTAGCAGTGGTTTGGCGGGAAAAACGCTGGAAAAACAAACCATTTTTTCTCAAGAATCATTTGTGGTTGATGCTGTAAAGAAAACCAATCCGGCGGTAGTCGCCATCCTCATAAGCAAAAATGTGCCTAAATACGAAACTTGCGCAAACCCTGGCCAGCAGAATCAATTAAATCCTTTCGGTGATTTGTTTCCCAACATGCCGAACTTTTTCTTTAATACTCCTCAATATTGTCAAAATGGAACACAGAAAAAAGATATCGGAGGGGGATCGGGATTTTTTGTTTCGAGCGATGGTTACATCGTTACCAACAAACATGTCGTAGACCAGACTGGTGCGGACTACACGGTATTTACCAACGATGGTAAAAAACATACAGCGAAAATCATTGCCAGTGACCCAGTGCTCGATATTGCTCTTATAAAGATAGATGGCACAGGCTATACTTCTTTGAATTTGGGGAATTCTGATGCCCTGCAAATCGGACAAAGCGTCATCGCGATAGGAAATGCGCTCGGAGAATACAGAAATACCGTTTCTGTCGGAGTTGTTTCCGGTCTTTCGAGGTCCATCACTGCGGGTGATTCTTCAGGAGGAAGTTCGGAGACTCTTGATAATGTTATCCAGACAGATGCGGCGATTAATCCCGGCAATTCTGGTGGTCCACTTTTGGACCTATCAGGAAATGTCATTGGAGTAAATGTGGCAATTGCTCAAGGTTCTCAAAATATTGGTTTTGCCTTACCGATAAACAGTGTAAAGAGCGCGATAGAATCTGCGAAAACAACCGGGAAGATTGTACGACCATTTTTGGGTATTCGCTATGTGCCAATAGACGCAACCATGAAAGAAAAAAATAATTTATCGGTAGATTATGGAGTTTTGGTAAAAGCGGGAGCAACGACAAGTGACTTAGCGGTTATTCCTGGTTCTCCGGCAGATAAAGCAGGTATTGTAGAGAACGATATTATCCTTGAGATCGACGGAGTTAAGCTGGATGACAAAACAAGCCTCGCTTCTGTCGTTCGCAGTAAAAATGTTGGTCAAATAATTATTCTAAAAATTCTGCACAAAGGCGTCGGAAAAGACGTTTCTGTTACCCTGGAAGCAGCTCCAAATTAGTTAATGAATATTAAATTTCTCCGTTTTTGATTGTGGAAGCCAGGTAGGCTCCATAGAGCATAAACGTACCCAAAAGAAGAAAAATAAAATTAAAAGACGGAACAAAATAAAAAACAATGAAGGCGACGATAGGGGCCAAGATATAAGATACTGGAGTGGCATTACGATAGATAGAAATAAACTCATCATTTTCTTTGTTGATGTGTCTGAAAAAATGAACATCGCTCATAACCTCAATGATGGCTGCGCCGATTCTGGTGCTGAAAAGTAATAATGCCCAAATCCAAACCGCATGAATTTTTATAAAGAAAAGAGAAATGGTAGCCAAAGAAGCAATCAAAAAACCAAGAACAAGCATTTTTCTTTCTCCAATTTTATCTGAATATTCTCCAAGCGGAAGCTGAATGAACACAAAAGGTAAAAGCATTATGGTAAAGATAATACCGATTTCTTTCCAATCAAAATCCAAATGGGCATATAGATATATCGGAGTATAAATTATCATCCAGCAATAGAAGAACTGAAGTAAAAAATTTATACCATATGCCCGGAGCAAATTTTTGTTTTTGAAAAATTTGCCCATATAATTGAGAGAGTTGACCCTGTCATACTTCGGTTCGGGAATTCGTTTCAAACCCAAAAATGATATTCCCAAAAAGAATAACATTACAAAAAAACCAAGCAGGTAAATTGTTCTAAAAGAAAATCCACCCAAAACGGTTCCATAGGCAAGCTGAGCAAGAATCCAGGCGAAATTACAGAGCATGAGGTATATTCCTCTGATTTTTCCGGTAACCGAATTTTTAGAAAATATTTTTAAAAGTTCGTCTAAGGAGAAGATTATTAAAGTGTTCATGGAAAATCCTAAAACGAACATCGCTACGATGGTCCAGACGCTTTTTGTCGAAGCTAGGATAAAAAAAGAAAATGAATCCAAAAGGATTACCGAAAGCAAAAATTTATATGCGCCAACTTTTTTCAATATATCGGGTGCAAAAAGAAGAGATAATACCGAACCGATTGATCCTAGGATATAAACAATCCCGACAGTTCTTTCTCCGATGAACGAAGAAATAAAACTGGAATTAATATAGGAGACTAAAGCAACGGGGATAGAAAACAGGAAGCCCGCCAAATATATTATTTTTCTATCATGCTTCATGTTTAGACACTCAATATTACCGGGATTACTAATGGTCTTTTTGCGGTTTTTTGATATAAGAATTTAGAAATATTTTCTCCGAGCCCTTGTTTGATGTAATCGAAATCCACTGTATTGCTTTTCGCAGTAGCATCCTCCACTCCTTTTTTAATCATCATTCTTACTTGTCGCAAAAGTTCCTGATTTTCTTTCAAATAAACAAAACCACGAGAGATGAGGTCCGGAGACTTTTTTAGTTTTCCTGTTTTTTGGTCGACAAGTGCGATAATAACGAACATCCCGTCTTGCGCAAGCATTACTCTGTCGCGGATAACGACGTCTTGAGTGTCGCTGATGGAAGTCCCGTCTACGAGCATGGCTCCTGAGGGTGCTCGTTCCTTGCGAGTGGTTATTTTTTGTCCGTCAGCGGAAATCTCAATAACCGATCCGTTGTCTGGGACTACAATGTTTTGTTCCGGCATTCCGACTTCCATGGCTAGTTCTTTGTGTAATTCCAAATGATAGTGATGTCCATGAATAGGGATAAAGAATTTCGGATGAGTTTTTCGGTGCAACCACTTCACATCTTCTTTGTTTCCGTGTCCCGTTGCGTGCACAAAATCTTCGCCCGGAGTACGATAACTAATTATCTTTACCCCTTGTCGAGACAAAGCATCTTTCATTTTTTGCACCTGCAGTTCATTGCCGGGAATAATAGAGGCAGAAAGAATAATGGTGTCTCCTTTGCTTAGGGTAAATTTACGGTGTGATTTATTAGCTGCACGATTAAGCGAAGCGAATTCTTCTCCTTGTGCTCCAGTCATCAAGACCACAACCTTGTTCGGCGGATAATTGCCGGCTTCTTCTATGGGAATAATGGTTCCTTTTTTGGGTTGGAAAAATCCAGCTTCGATAGCTACATCGATGTTTGTTTTCATTGAACGTCCGTCGAGGGCAACCTTTTTTCCTAAATTTTCAGCAGTCTTTATTACGTGTGCTAGACGAGTGATACTGGAAGAAAAGGCGGCAATGATTATTCTGCCGTTAATTCTTTTCAAAAGATTTTCTAAACCTTGGTGTACTTTTACTTCCGAGAGAGAGAAACCTTCATTTTCAACGTTGGTAGAGTCAGTCATGAGAAGCAGAACTTTTGCTTTATCAAAAATAGAGTATTCTTTTTCTTCTTCTTTAGAAACTACGCCATCTACTTGATCGAGTTTGTAGTCTCCCGGGGTTACTATCCATCCATTTTCTGTTTCAATAATGAGTCCCATGGCGTCAGGAATCGTATGGGTCACGCCGAAGAATCGAATTTTTATTTTTCCGCAGGTAACTACGGAATCTTTTTCCACTATGTGTTCTTTTATGGCAGGGAAGTGTGGGAATTCCGCTTGGCGTTTTCGCATCATCAAGATGGAGAGATTTCTAGAATACACCGGCGGGTTGCCTATGCGAGAAAGAACGAGCGGTACGCCCCCGATGTGGTCTAGGTGTCCGTGAGTTATAAAAAGAGCGCGGATTTTGTCTTTGTGTTCTTCCAGATAAGTGGTGTTCGGAATCACGTAATCCACTCCCGGCGTCGTTTCATTGGCGAAATACATACCGGCATCGATTACGATGATATCATCTCCGATCTCTATCGCAGTCATGTTTTTTCCTATTTCTTCCACTCCGCCAAGAGGGATAATACGAACCACCCCCTTTTCTATTGGAGGAATTTTTACTTCTTTTTGTTTTTTTGCATTAAAAGAGCCTGTTCCTTTATTTCCGCCGAATCTTTTTTTGGTGTATTGGTAAGTGGAACTTTTGGTTGTTTTTTTCCTATCGCTTCCGCTTCTTTGTTTTTCTTCGGGGATAGCCCTACGGGTAAGTCGGCCCGCCGGGTATTGATGTTGTTCTTTTTTGTTTTGTGTAGAAACATTGTTAGGAGCAACGCTTTTTTCGTCAATGGTGAGCGAGGAAAAGGAGAGTCTTGTTTTTTTTGTCATTTTTATTTTTTGTTAATTCTTTTATTAATTTTTTATTTAGAAAATACTTTCCAAACATCTTCTGTTTGGATATACCATTTGGATACGTCTAAAAATCGATCCACTGGTGAGTTTATATGGTCTATAGAAAGTCCCTCTACTTCTGGGGAGACTACGTATATAAAATCCGGACTATATAAGAATACCGCCGGCATGTCTTTTCTTATTTCACTTTCAACCTGAGCATATTTCTTGACTCTTTGAGCTTCGTTGATGGTAACAGCTGCGTCTTCTAAAAGTTTGTCTACTTTTGTGTTGGTATAAAGAGCCACATTCAGCCCCGGGTCTTTACGTTGGGAAGAATGCCAGAAAGCGTATAGGTCCGATTCGTGGTTGATGATTTGACCGAAGAGAAGTGTGTCGTAGTTTCGTGGACGGATTACACTCTGGTTTAAATTACCAACTTCAAAAGTTTTTATGTCTACCTTCATTCCTACTTTTTCCAAATCTTTGGCGATCAAATCAGCGGTCCGTACAAGGTCGGGGGCATTTCCCGTTGAGATAGAGAACTCGAGGGTGGCGGTAGTTTTCTTCTTGTTTTTACCGGTAGTCGTTTTTTGTAGAAAACCATCAGACCCCTTAGTCCAGCCGTCCTTCGCTAAATTATTTTCAACATTTTTAATTATTTCGTCGCGAGAAACATTACTTTCGCTGGCCAGTTTTTGATAAACAACCATGTTTGGGGGTATGGGGTCATCTATTGATGTTCCGTATCCGAAAATGACTTCTCGAACTATTTTATCCTTATCTATCACTTGGTCGATGGCTCGAACGATTACCTTGTCGGTGAAAAGTTGATTCTGGTTTTGATTGAAGAAGAGTCCGAATACCCGTGGTAAAACCGAAGAATCTATCTGATAATTTCTTTCTTTCAAAATATCTGCGTTAAGCGGGGTGATGGAACTTATTTGGTCTACTTTTTTATTTTCAAGCGCTCCGATGAGCTCATCTTCGCTTGGATAGAAATTTAAATTCAGATTTTTAATATAAGGTTCGCCTAAAGCAAATTTGTCGAAAGATTCTAATTCATAAGAATTAATAACTCCTGAAGATTCTTTTACCACATTTTTTACCATGTATGGCCCGGAACCAACGGGGGAAATGTTTGCCTCGTTTAGCTCTATCGTCGAATTACTCCAAAGCGCTTTCGGCAAAATACCCACCGTCGCATTTTCCAAGAAAGATGGATATGCTTGTTTCAGAGTGAAACCTATCGTGTTGTCATCAATCTTGTTTACGGTTACTCCGTCCCAATCTATCTTGTGCGGGCTTTTAATGATGCTGTCTTTTATTTCACTAATGGTAAAAACGATATCGTCCGCTGTAACCGGGTCTCCATTGTGAAAATAAATATTTTTTTTCAAAGTGAAGGTATAGCTGAGTCCGTTCGGAGACATTTCATATTTCTCCGCCAAATCAGGAGTGATGGTTCCGTCAGCATTTTTTCTCATTAGCCCGGAGTAGATAAGGGCGACAAGATCATCGTCAGCCGGAGTGTTGGCTAAAACAGGATTCACAAAGCGGGGGGTGCCGATGATTCCCTCGGAGAGAGTTCCTCCGTGAAATGGCACTTTCACCATCATGGATCTGTTCAATACTTGGAGCATTGAAATAGTGCTTCCCAAAAGAAGTAATACCAAAATAGAAAAAATTATTCTTTCTTTTTTGGAGAAGGAGACAAAAATTGAATTTATTTCGTCTTTTGTAGGCAATTTAAAATTGCGAATTCGACTATAAAATTTTTCCATATAAGAAGTATTTTGAGTTTCGTCTTAAAAACGCGCTTTTATTATTATAGACAAAAGTGCGAATAAAGCAAAAAGAATTCCACAAGCAATGGATAAGTAAAAAAGAAACTTTTCAAAGCCCCGACGGGTATGATGAAAAGAAGCAGTATCACTTCCACCCAATGCGCCGCCCATTCCGGCCGCGGATTGCTGGAGTAAAACAGCGGTAATCAGTATTACAGAAAGAATAATCTGCGCATATGGCAGAATTTTTGTTACTAAACTCATATCTTGATTATTGCATATTTATAGCCAAATTGCAATGAATCGCAAAAACCCTATAAAATCACGTGTTTGTGAC
>JBBIUG010000016.1:12569-12783 GCA_037440325.1 Candidatus Nomurabacteria bacterium
ATGCTATAATAAATCCTCGACAGGTTCTGAGAGTAATCTCAAAAACCTGGAGAGACAAGTAGTTCTTTCAAAGAATAACCTCTTACAAGCCCACGAGAGCTTATCTCACACAACTTTGTAACCTAGTGTTATTCAATAAAATTATCGGCAAGTCATCTGACCTGCCTCATCATACACAAAGGACCCGCGATTACTCGCTGGTCCTTTATCCTTT
>JBBIUG010000017.1:0-11500 GCA_037440325.1 Candidatus Nomurabacteria bacterium
CATCATCATTTTTCTCAATTTTCTTTTTGTTTGATAAGAGATATACAAAGATACCTCCCACGACTATTCCAATTATTATCCAAATAATATTTTGCATAACATTATCTTAACATTTTATGTTTTGAATTGCTTTTATGATAAGCACTGAGGCTAGCCGCAAGATCGGTAATAATGAATGTTATTGTTTTATCTTTTTCATTTATAAAAGGTTTAATGTTCATGGCACCGTAGATAAAATTCGCACCAATATTTTGAGATAAATAAGAAAATAATTTTTTTATGATTTCTGTCAGTTTCTGATAAAGCTTGTAATCCTTTACGAAAATTTTTTGCTCTTCGATAGTCGTACTGCCTTTTGGATATTCTATTAAAACATGTAAATTGAGCCCGCCGACATATTCTTGCCCGACGGAAGACTTAATGATTTCTTTTTCTTTAGTAAATTCGTTTTTCTTCTCTTGTTCTAATATTATTTCTCCTTGAGATATTATTTTGTATCTTAGGTCGTACTTAGTGTTGCCGATTTCAATGGATTGGTTAAGTGGATTTGGGTTTTCTTCAAGCATTTTTTTAGCTTTTTCTGTGTCTAAATAATATTGTCTTAAGACTTCTTCCACGACCTTCGGATCACCTGGCCCCATTAAATCAAAATTGTCGTAATTCTTTGCCACGGATTCGATTTCTCCGGTTTCGGTATTTTTTATAGAGTACACAGTAGAATCGCCACCTTCGTCGATGGGCTTTACTTCTCGTTCAATCTTTTTCAATAAATTCCAGTTTCCTTTTTCTTTCATATATTACTTTTTTAAATGATGTTTCAGAGTATAAATCCAATCTTCATCTATTTGGTCGCTTCCAAGTTTCTGCTCCAGGAGCCACTCTAGATATCCTCGGTCTACCTTAACCACGTCTTCAATTTTTTTACCATTGTGTTTACCGAAACCGAAAGACCGCAAGAGAGAAGGGTGAGAGGATATTTCAATCATTCTTTCTATCGCTTGCTCTTCACTTATTTTTTCTTCCTTCACTAATTTGTTTTTTAGTCGTTCAAAAAGTTTTTCTAAAACCAAAACATCACCCATGGCATCATGTGCAATGGCCTCTACGTCAAGGTCAAGCAAGTAGCGTAAGTACTGCAGATTGTATCTTTCGATTTTTCCTTCTTTGTCCAATTCTCTGGCAACGCGAAGGGTACAGATAAATTTATTTGGTTTTATCCCTTCTTTTGCGATTATCATCAAGTCAAAAGGCGCATTGTGTGCAACTACGATCGAATCTTTCTCTTCAAAAAGCTTTTTTATTATTGGGAAATCGGTTCCTTCCTTAAAAATGGGCTTGTCATCGACCATTTTATTCGTAATATGGTGTATTGCTGAAGCTTCGGGCGGAATCTTCGTGGGCGGTTTATATAATCCGACGAAAGTATCATTATTGAGTTTGTAGGCAATTTGAACTAAAAAATCTTTTTCCGTGTTACCGGTGGTTTCAGTATCAAAAAATATTAACTTACTCATTATGGTATTTTACCATATTTTTGCTATAATTTGTGTATGTTACACGAACAAATAAAAAATGGTATTAAAGAAGCAATGATGGCGAAAGATGAAGTAAAATTAAAAGTCTTTCGTGGCATGTCAGCGGCCTTTACCAACGAACTCGTTGCTAAGGGTAAAAAGCCGCAAGACGTACTTGCCGATGACGAGGCATTGGTGGTTATCTCTCGTTTAGCGAAGCAAAGGAAAGATTCGATAGAGCAGTTTAGAAAAGGTAATCGAGAAGATTTGGTAAAAGAAGAAGAAGCTGAGCTCGCAATTCTTGAAACATTTTTGCCAAAGCTTATGGAAAAGAGCGAAGTAGAAAAAATTGCGAAGAACAAGAAAGAAGAACTTGGGATTTCGGACGCTACACAAAAGGGGAAATTAATGTCTGCGCTAATGAAAGATCTGAAAGGAAAGGCGGACGGAAACGTGGTTAAGGAAGCCGTTGATTCTCTATTCTAATTTATGCATACCGTCAATCTATTAATCCGCTTGGTGGAACATCATCAGATTCTGGCTTACGGGATTATTTTTTTGGGATTGATTTTAGAAGGTGAATTTTTTTTAATTTTCACCGGTATTTTGACGCACTTGGGCGCGCTCAATCTTTATGTAACGCTATCGGTGGTTCTTCTCGGCGGATTGTCAAAAACATTTATCGGATATGCTTTGGGGGAATTTTTATTTAAAATTTTTAATCATCATAAATTTTTTAAATATATCCAAAAACGAGTGTATGTTATTTTGCCCAAATTTAAAACTAAGCCTTTTTGGTCAATTTTTATTTCGAAATTCATAATTGGCGCGAACAACATCGTTATCATTTTTTCCGGCTTTGAAAAGATTAACTATAAAAAATTTTTAAAGGCTGAAATTTCCGCTACATTAATTTGGGCACCGCTCATGCTGTTGCTTGGGTATTTTTTCAGCTATACTGCGCTTAACATCAGTCGAGAGGTATGGAGATTCTTGGTAATTGTGCTTTTGTTGTATGCCATGTTCGTCATTTTTGATAAGTTTATAAGTTGGCTTTATGAATTATTTGAAGAACCATATGAAGAAAATATCTAGGATAAAAAAATTAGTAACACATGATGGGCTTTTCCATTCGGATGATGTTTTTGCGTGCGCGACCATTTCTCTCCTGCTAGAAAAGAAGAAGGAAAAGTTTAAAATATTCAGAACCCGTGATGAAAAAATAATTAATAATGGAGATTATGTTTTTGATGTCGGCGGAATTTTTGACGAAAATAAAAATAGATTTGATCACCACCAAAAAGGTGGTGCGGGCAAAAGAGAAAATGGGATAGAATATGCATCATTTGGCTTAGTCTGGCGAAAATACGGCCCGATGGTTGCTGGTTCGCTTGCTGTAGCAAAAATTATTGATGAAAACATTGCTTCGCCCATAGACGTAGACGATAATGGAATATCTATATTTAAAAAAACAAGCAGAATTTCTCCTTTTTTAATTCAGGATTTCGTTAAACTGATGCGACCGGCTGAAGATTCAAAAGAAGAAAATTATGACATGTGTTTTATGCAAATGGTAAACATTGCAAAAACAATTTTGCTTAGAAGTATTTTGCATGCAAAAGAAACACAACATGCCGAGCTCATGATTGCCAAGGCATATAAAGATGCAGCAAATAAAAAAATAATTATTTTGAATAAATATTATCCACCGGGAAAGATTTTTTATAAATTTCCAGAAGTGCTTTTTTTGATTTATTATAAAGAAATCAATGACACATGGGTTGTAAAAACCATTAATAAAGATGGGGAAGATTATATAAGCAGAAAAGATTTTCCTCTAGCCTGGGGTGGGCTAGAAGACGAAAATTTGCAAAAGATGACTGGAGTAAAAGACGCAATTTTTTGTCATAAAGGTCTTTTCTTGGCAGTGGCAAAAACTAAAAAAGGGGCTATTAAATTAGCAGAAATTGCGGTAAAATCATAGAATATGGCATTTATTGACGAAATGACAATATCTGCTGAAGCAGGACGTGGTGGCGATGGCGTTGTGCGTTGGCGAAAAGAAAAATTTATTCCGAAGGGCGGACCTGCCGGTGGAGACGCAGGCCGGGGTGGAAATTTTTATATTTTAGCTGTACGTGATATACACGTTCTTTCGAGGTATAAGGCAAAAAAAGATTTTAGGGCAGAAAGAGGAGAAGACGGAGGAAAAAAAAGTTTACACGGTAAAAATGGAGAAGATTTTGTTTTAGAATTGCCGGTCGGTTCTGTCGTTACGAATCTCGAGACTGATGAAATGTGGCAATTGACGGAAGAAGGACAGAAATTTTTAATTTTAAAAGGCGGGTATGGTGGCTTTGGTAATGAACATTTCAAAAGCTCCACAAACACAACCCCGAAGGAATCACGAGAAGGCCAAGAAGGAGAAAAAGGGAATTTCAAAATCGAATTAGAACTTTTTGCGGATGTTGGATTAATAGGACTCCCCAATGCAGGCAAAAGCTCTCTTTTGAATATGTTGACCAACGCCCAAGCAAAAGTGGCTGATTATCCTTTCACCACACTGGAACCAAACCTAGGGAATTTTTATGGCTACATTTTAGCCGACATACCGGGACTCATTGAGGGCGCATCAGAAGGAAAAGGACTAGGAGTAAAGTTCTTACGACACATTAAACGCACGAGAATGCTTGCCCACTTGGTATCTTTTGAAAATTTATCCAAAGGATCTACCGGTATGATGAAAGTATATAAAGAAATTCGCAAAGAACTTGAAAGGTACGATAAAAAGTTAAATCTAGGAAAAGAAGGATTATCGTCCAAAGACGAGATAATAGTTTTAACCAAAAGTGATGTAATAGGGGACGAAAAGATTATTGAAAAGAAGAAAAAAGATTTTGAAAAAATTTGCAAAAATGTTTTTGTGCTTTCGCTTTATGATGATAAAATGGTAAAGAAATTTAGTGATGGTTTATCCAAAATCCTGAAAGCTCAAAGCAATAATCAGCGTAAAAACAAAAAATAAAATTGTATATGGCAAATAAATATTATCCAACAATCGGGCTTGAAATACATGCGGAATTAAAAACGGAAACGAAGATGTTTTGCTCATGCAAAAACGACCCGGATGAAGATAAACCGAATACGAATATTTGCCCCGTTTGTATGGCACATCCAGGCGCACTTCCGGTGCCAAATAAAAAAGCAATTGAAAATGTTATAAAAGTTGGCTTAGCGATAAATGGGAAAATCGCAGATTTTTCTGAGTTCGATAGGAAAAATTATTTTTATCCCGACATCCCAAAAGGGTATCAAATTTCTCAATATAAATATCCGATAGTCTCTGGAGGACATTTAGCTGATTTTGATGTTACTCGAGTGCATCTAGAGGAGGACACTGCCAACAACAAGCATGACCGTGGAGATTTTTCGTTGATAGATTTCAACCGAGCGGGGGTGCCTCTCATGGAGCTAGTTACGGAACCGCATACCTTCGAGGATGCAGAAGAAGCCGCTCAAAAAGCGACAAAATTTGCAAAGGAGCTTCAACTTTTACTTTGGTATCTTGGGGTGTCTGAGGCGAATATGGAAAAAGGTGAAATGAGGGTGGAAGCAAATATATCAATTTCTACTGATTCAAAAATTCTTGGCACAAAAGTTGAAGTAAAAAACCTCAATTCTTTTAGAAGTGTCGAACGAGCGATAGCATATGAGGTAGAGAGAATGACGAAACTTATGGAAGATGGAAATGGTCAGGAAATAGTACAAGAGACGCGAGGCTGGGATGAGAATAAACAGCAAACATTTTCACAAAGAAAAAAAGAAGGAAGCGCCGACTACAGATATTTCCCCGATCCGGATTTGCCAAAAATGAGCTTGCTTGAAGCATTTGATTTGGAAAAAATAAAAAATGAATTGCCGGAATTACCGGAAGCAAAGCGCTCGAGATACAAAAAAGACTTTGGCATAAAAGACGAAGATACTGAAGTATTCATCAATGATAAAATTTTAAGTGAGTGGTTTGAAAATGTTGCGAAAAGTTTAAATAGCAATGACAAAATCAGAACCGCATCAAATTATATTACAACTGATTACCTTGGACTTAAGAAAACCATTACCAATGCAAAGCTTCCAAGCCCAAACAATTTTACCGAATTGATTAACATGGTAGCAGAAAACAAGATTTCTTCGCGCGTGGCGAAAGACATTTTGGCCACGATCGTGCTTGATGATGATTCTCCGTTAAAAATTGCTACAGAAAAAAACATGCTCCAAAAAAGCGACGCGGGTGCACTCAAAGAAATTGCGCAAAAAATTATTGAGGCTAATCCTAAGGTTGTTGCAGATTATAAAGGAGGAAAGGAACAAGCTCTTATGTCTCTCGTTGGACAAATTATGAAGGAAACTAAAGGCAGCGCGAATCCCCAGGTAACAAAACAATTATTAATTGATTTGCTTAAGTAACTATTATGAAAACATTGAGAGAGTTTATAAAAGAAGCGGAGGAAAACAAGGTTGCGATTGGGCATTTTAATATTTCGAATCTCGAAGGATTTCATGCTATATATAATGCGGCTAAAAAGTTGAATTTGCCGGTAATTATCGGTCTTTCCGAAGGGGAAGAAGGTTTCGTGGGAAGAGAAGAAGCTGTCGCGTTGGTTCGTGCGTTGCGCGAAAAAGACAATTTTCCGATTTTTCTAAACGCAGATCATCACCACAGTTTCGAATCGGTCAAGAGTTGCATCGATGCCGGGTTTGACGCGGTAATTATCGATGGAGCTAAATTGAGTTTTGACGAAAACGTAAAGATTACGAAGGAGTGTGTCGATTATGCAAGAGAAGTATCAAAAAATTCTAGCAAAGATATTTTAGTGGAAGCGGAGCTTGGCTATATTGGCGAGGGCTCAAACGTCAAAGAATCAATTCCCGAGGGAGCGGGTATTTTAACAAAGCCGGAAGAAGCAGAAAAATTTGTAAAATTAACAGGCATTGATTTGTTTGCTCCATCGGTGGGTAGTATCCATGGTTTGATAAAGAGCGGTAAGCCGCACATCAATATGGAACTTGTAACGGAGATAAGAAATAAGGTTGGCGTGCCGCTTGTGCTACACGGCGGTTCTGGCTTGCGTGATGAAGATTTCGAGGGAAGCATAAAAGCAGGTATCTCTGTCGTGCACATAAATACCGAGATTCGTATCGCTTACGAAGAAGGTCTTAAAAAATCTCTTGCCGATTCTCCGGAGGAAGTGGTTCCATATAAAATCACTAAACCCGCCCAAGATGCAATCGAGCGCGTTGTTTTCGAAAGACTGAAGTTGTTTAATGGGTTAAAATAACTGCACTAATTTGCAATTTTATCATTTTTATATATACTGTCTTTATGTTTCTAATTAAAGCAAAAAATAGAGAGTCAGGTGCGAAGTCGGAATCTTTAAGAAAAAATGGAGAAATCCCAGCTGTTTTTTACGGAGCAGGAAAAGAAACAACCTCGATTTCCATTCCGACCGTTGAATTTAAAAAGATTTGGCGCGAGGCTGGAGAGTCATCAACCGTAAAAATCGGTATGCCGACCGGTACGAATGTGGATGTTCTTATTCATGAAGTTCAGGTAGATCCCGTTACCGATGAACCAATTCACGTTGATTTCTTGGCGATAGACATGAAGAAAAAGATAAAAGTGGAAGTGCCTTTGGTATTTGAAGGTATTTCTAACGCAGTAAAAACCGGAATAGGAAATTTGGTCAAAGTTTTGCACGAAGTCGAAATAGAGGCGCTCCCAGATGCCTTGCCACACAATCTTGTTGTTGACCTTTCGAAACTAGAAACCTTAGATAGTCAGATTTTTGTTTCAGACATAAAATTTCCAACGGGTGTTGTGATTATTAATAATCCAACTGAAGTTGTTGCTTCCATCGTTGAACAAGTTGAAGAAAAAGAAGAAGTCGTCCCAGTTGATTTATCTGCTATTGAAGTTGAAAAGAAAGGTAAGAAAGAAGAGGAGGGTGCGGAAGGCGAAACAGCTACTCCGGAAAAAGAATAAAAGAAATAAATTATTTTTGAAATTAAACGATAAGACCCCGCCACGTGTTTTCCACACGGGCGGGGTCTATGTTTCTGATTCGATGTCCACTTTAGTTCACTCCTTATTGTGTTTGCTCTTTCACGATGAAGGGGATCAATTCCTGCGCAAAAAAGGAATTTGCGAGCGGCCTTTGAGAGATGAGGCCACCCGACTCGGCAGTATCAAAATCATAAATGCCGATAGCATAGGAACCTTCTGGCAGGTCTGACTCTGGTGTTGCCTTAAACACGTCCTTGTAGACCTCCTCTATTTTGAGGCGGATAAAACGTTTGGACAAGTTTTCTTTGTTCCTGAACTTCAGGACATGGCGGCCGTTTTCTTCCTCCAGCTTGATGATGACAATATTGTTAATCGGCAAACTAGAGAATTTCATCAGCACAGATGCCATGTCGTTTGGGACCCCGAACCTTCGCGAAATATAAATGGTGAATTCGGGGCGTCGTTGCGACACTGGGGTGATGTTTGTGTTGTTGAAATAGAAGGTTTCTGATCCGCCACTTAGAGGAGCGACGGTATAAGTGAGGAAGTTTGGCCTTTTTTCCGTGTTGGTCATCTTGCCGAGCTCAAGCCGAACAAGCTTTCCGTTGTCATCAGCAACGTACACGCCCGGCTCGTATTGAGCCATGGGGTTGTTAGGGTCGACCGGTGCCTGTGGCACCACGGGGGCCATCGTTAAAGTGTTGGAAGTGCTAATTGATTGCAGAGATACGAACATCTCCTTGATGATACTGGTTGAGATTCCGGCCGCCTTTAATGCCCTCAAGGAGTTCATATCCGTGTCGTACTTGCCGTTTGTGGTTTTGATCTTCGCGATGATAGTGTCGTCAGGGAGTCCCATGCTGTGCATTTCCAGTATCTGCGCGTTGCCGAATTCTTCGGCCTGCACAGGAGGAGTTGCTTCTTGCGCGACGACCATCGTGGCGCAGGAGACAACGATCAGAACAAAATACTTCAAAAACCTGGTAGTCATTGTCTTCTCCTATCGCGACTCGACGGTCGCGCCAGTCCTTGCTTTTTCAAACTATATATCCGTAACATCACCAATAGAGGTGAAAGAGTTGTTGTGAACGTAGTGTCAATGAGCTGCGTTTATAATAAAAATACCACATTTTAGCATTTTAATCAATAACACAGAATCAACACATTAGACAATATGTCGATTATTCATATATGTTATAATAAACAAATGGAGAAAAAGACCACCTTTTTAGTTTTGCTGAATTCCGCTTTTGTTCTTATTTTAAGCCTTATATTTTATTTTTCGTTTGTCGCGAAAAAGGTGTCAGCTTCTTTTGATTGTCTGACCCTTACGCCTTCTTCTAGCGAATCCCAAAAAAGTTATTGCAAAAACGAGCTTGCTCAAATTGAGGCAGAGCTCCAGGATTTGTTAAATAAGCAAAAAGAACAAAAGAAGCAAACGGGGACCCTAAAGGGCGATGTGGATTATCTTACAAGTCAAATTAACGCGTTAAAAACAAAAATAAAGGCTAGGGTTCTCGCTATTGCTCAGCTCAAAGTAAATATTACTGAAAAAACAAATACCATAAATACTCTTTCTACAAAAATTAATCGTGAATATGAATCGCTGGCGCAATTGCTTCGAAACACGAATGAATTTGATAACGAAAATTTAGTGCACCTGATTCTTTCCGATAGCAGTGTTTCGAACTTTTACAGTGATCTTGAATCATACGCATCGATCAAACAAGCCGTAAAGGACTCCGTCGATGTTATCAAGGGAGTGAAAACTCAAACAGAAGTTGCTAAGCAAGATTTAGAGACAAAACAAAATGCCGAGACAGATGCGAAGGCCCAGCTGGAAGACGCACAAAGAACCGTCGCTAAGTCAGAGGCTGACAAGAAAGTTCTTCTCGCTGTTTCTAAAGAGAAAGAGGCTGCGTATCAAACTCTAGCCGCACAAAAGAAAGCGCAAGCAGATAAAATACGAGCAGCACTATTTCCTTTGGCCGGCACCTCTACCAAAATTGATTTCGGCACTGCTCTTGTGTATGCCAATGAAGCGAAAAAGGCAACAGGCATTGACCCCGCTTTCTTGCTTGCAATCCTAACCCAGGAAAGTAATTTGGGTGCGAATGTTGGCCAGTGTTATTTGACTAACCCTAATACTGGATCTGGAGTTGGAAAAAATACTGGAACGCCATTTGAGCACGTAATGAAACCAATGGGTCTTGCCGGAAGAAAAGGAGACGTCGATGATTTCCTTAAAATAACAGATGCGCTTGGTTTAAATGCATTTCAAACAGCAGTTTCTTGTCCTATCGCAGGAGTTGGCGGATACGGAGGGGCAATGGGTCCTGCCCAGTTTATTCCTTCCACTTGGGCTGGATATGTTAGTCGCTTGAAAAATTTATTAAATCATGAACCAAATCCATGGAATCCGAGAGATGCATTTTTTGCTTCTGCCATAATGCTGACAGACAAGGGGGCCATTGGTGACAGTGCTAGTGCCCAGGCAAGAGCTGCTTGCAGTTATTATGGAACAGTCGGTTCATCTTGTTCATATAGCAAAAGCGTGATGAACTTGAAGATTGGGATACAAGCAAATATAAATTTGCTAAATCAATAAATTCGTGATAATCTGTACAAGTTATGAAAAAAGACATACATCCAAAATTTAATTTAAAAACAAAAGCTACCTGTGCTTGCGGAGCTGTTTATGAAGTTGGCTCCACTATGCCTGAAATCAGAATGGAAATCTGCAGTCAGTGCCATCCTTTCTACACTGGTAACGAAAAAATCATGGACACCGCTGGGCGTGTTGAGCGTTTCAAGAAACGTGCAGCTGCTTCTGCAAAAGCTAAAAAGTAAGTAGAATTCCTCGTGAATAATTTTTGAAACTGCGCCCTCGGAGTCAAAAGGACAGGGGACCCACACGTTTCTTAAAATTATTCACGAGGAATTTATTTTTATGAGTTTAGATATAGACGAATTAAAAAAGAATCATAATACTGCGTATCTGGCAGGGGAACTTGAACGTCTCAATAGAGAAGAGAGTGAGGTGAGAGAAATGCTTGATTCCGACGAATCGCTGCACGAAATGGCGACCAAAGAATTGAAATTCATTCAAGATGAAAGAGAAAGAATTGAAAAACAAGTGCAAGACATACTAGATAAAGACAAAGAGGCTGAGGAATTTCCAAATGAAATCGTCTTAGAAGTTCGAGCCGGCGCTGGTGGAGATGAAGCGTCTCTTTTTGCCTGGGAGCTGGCACACATGTATGAGAAATTTGCAGAAACAGAAGGTTGGCAATGGAAGGTTAATTATGAACAGAAGAGTGATTTGAATGGATACAAAGAAGCAAGTTTTGAAATAAAAGGTAAAGATGTTTTTAAAAAAATGCGTTACGAAACTGGGGTGCACCGAGTGCAAAGAATTCCGGCTACCGAAAAAAATGGAAGAGTACACACCTCTACTGCGTCTGTCGCAGTTTTGCCAATAAGGAAAAAAGTTACTTTTCAAATCAACCCAGCTGATTTCGACATGGAATACTCTCGCTCGGGGGGAAAGGGAGGACAGAACGTAAACAAAGTTGAAACCGCCGTACGCATTATTCATAAACCAACGGGGTTAGATGTAAGGTCTACTAATGAACGAAGTCAACTCGCAAACCGCGAAAAAGCCATGATGATTTTAACTGCAAAACTGCAACAGTTAGAAGAAGAAAAAGAAGCCGCGAAACATGCCGGTATCCGTAAAAATCAAATTGGAACAGGTGATCGTTCTGAAAAAATTCGTACGTATAATTTTTCTCAAGACAGGGTTACCGATCATCGCATAAAAAAATCCTGGCACAATCTTCCTAAAATACTTGAAGGCGACATTGACGATATTATTGCTGATATTGATTCAGGTGACGTAGGGGAGGACGAAGAATAATATTTA
>JBBIUG010000018.1:0-8071 GCA_037440325.1 Candidatus Nomurabacteria bacterium
AATATCAGCCGTCGCCAAAAACGGGATAATCGGGATAAAAAACGGATTGCCCTGGAAACTTTCTGGAGACCTAAAATACTTTGCGAAAACGACTACGGGAAAAACAGTTTTGATGGGGAAAAACACTTTTCTTTCGATAGAAAAGTATTTGGGTGGTCCTCTACCCAACCGAAGAAATTTGGTTTTATCCGAAACAACAGATCTTTCTGGGGTAGAAATTCTAAACAGCTGGGATGAAGTTCTGGCACTCTCCAAAAATGAGGAACTTTTCGTCATCGGTGGCGCCTTTGTTTACAAACAAGCCCTTCCTTTCGCAGACAAGCTCTACATAACAGAAGTAGACTGCTCACCCGCGGGAGATGTCTCCTTCCCGGAATTTAATAAGGATGACTGGGAGTTAACAAGCGAAGAAAAACACGAAAAGGATGAAAAGAATGAATATAATTATTCTTTTAAAATTTACAAAAAGAAAAAATGAACAAAGTTGTAAATAAAACATTCGCCACGGGCAAAGGAGAGTACGAAAAAGTTATTACTTCCATCGAGGAGGCAGGGAAATGCCCGTTCTGTCCTGACAACTTCAAATACCACAAAAAACCGATTTTAAAAATAGAAAAAGGATGGATGTTGACCGAAAATAGCTGGCCCTATAAAAATACCAAATATCATTTTGTTATCATTGGTAAAAAACACAAAGAAAATTTTAACGAGATAAGCAATAACGATTTTTTGTCTGTAAAAAAACTTACCAGTTGGGCGTTGAAAAAATTCAAAATAAAAGGAGGCGCCTTAACAATCAGATTCGGAGATACTGACCATACTGGCGCTACCGTCTGCCATCTGCACTTTCATCTTATTTCTCCAAAACTCAACAAAAACAAGAAGGCAAAAACTGTTTATTTCCCGATTGGCTAAAAAATCTACTTGCTTTGTTTAAATGGCAACTTCCGCTTTGATGTTCGGGTCAGCGCTGTAATCAACAATGGTAAAATCTTCATATTTGAAATCGAAAATATCCTTGATGCCTGGATTGATTTTTATCTTTGGAAGCGGTTTGGGTTCTCTCTTCAATTGTTCCCTCGCCTGTTCGAAATGATTATTGTACAAATGGACGTCCGACATGGTATGAATGAATTCTTTTGGTTTCAGCCCGGTCACTTGCGCGATCATCAGAAGCAATAACGAATATGAAGCGATGTTATATGGAACACCTAAAAAAACATCTGCGCTTCTCTGAAACATATGAAGAGAAATCTCCCCATTCGCAACAAAACATTTAAAAATACCGTGGCACGGAGCAACAAATACTTTGTCTGCATCTTCCGGGTTCCAAGAGGTAACCATGTGACGTCGCCAGTCCGGGTGTTCTTTTATTCCATTGATTAAGTTTTTTATTTGGTCAACTTCCCCGCCATCTGTCTTTTTCCAGTGCCGCCACTGCGCTCCATAGATCCTGCCCACGTCCCCCGCAGGTAACCCCATTTTTTGACATATTTCTGGCGTCGCCCATTCATCCCAAATAGAAATATTGTTATCTTTAAGAAATTTTATGTTGGTGTCCCCGCGCAAAAACCAAAGAAGTTCGTAAGCAATGGATTTAAAGTGAAGTTTTTTCGTGGTAAGCAAGGGAAATTCTCCCTTGGACAAATCAAATCTCATCGTTCTGCCACAAACGGCGATGCTACCAACCCCATGGGGGTCACTCTTCCCTTGTCCGTTTTCCAAAACATCTTTTAATAAATCCAAATATTGTCTCATTTTATTTTTTTTTATAGTTTACTAAAAATAAATCCACCCCGGCAAACTTTAACATTCTTTCTCCGTCGAGATTTGAAGCTCCTTCGGAGAAATAACATTTTTTTATTCCTGAAAACATAATAAGTTTAGCACAAACCGGACAAGGAAAGTGGGTTATGTAAATTTTGGCTCCTTTCAAAGATATTCCCCCTTGGGCCGCCTTGGCGATCACTAATTGCTCAGCATGAATAGTTGGACTAAGTTCTTGTCTTTCACCCGCTTTGACGTAATCTCTTATGTTCCCAACCTGATATGGTGTGTAATCGTTCGGGATTCCCCTATTGTGCCCCCTTAGAACAACTTTATCTTTCTTTACAAGCACCGCGCCCACCCTTCTCCACCAATCGGTACTTTTATCCGCTTCTTTATAGGCCGCAGTCATCATCTGTCTGTCTTCTATTTTTGAGCTAACTTTTTCATTCAAAGAATGTTCCGCTAAAACACTATTTCTATCCCACCTCAAAAAAACGTTCTTCCATAATATTTTGGAATTTTTCAGGTAGTACTCTTTTATCGCTCTCGATACTTGATCGTTGATCATCATAACCGGTTTTCCATCAAGTTTTTTAATATTTACCTGATTAATCGAACTTATTTTTTTAAATCCAAGAAAATTGAGGATTCTTTCACAATTTTTAAAATCAATGGCAGCGATGTCGGTTTTTAAATCGGACATTTTTTCCACGAGTTTAGAATCCATGATAAAAATTTCTGATATATTTTTTTTGTTTACCTTTAAAAAATCCAAAAAACCCTTGTGCACCACCGGGATATTTATTATAAGAACCATTTTCTCTGACATATTATTTTTTCTTTTTTTTCATCTGTTCCAACTGGTCAAGAAGGTGGATCTTTATAACATTCTGCACAATATCCGTGGAAGAAGTGCTTAAGGCTTGTCTGGGAAGAACCAAAAGCTCCTTACACATTTTTTTAATTATCTTTTTTTGTTCGGTGGTATAACTGTCTCCTTCCACGGCAACAAAAACATCAATCGGCAAATCTTTTATTATCCCGTATTGCCAATTTCCATTTTTGTCTACATCGTCAACCAAGGTAACGTAATCAACACAAGCCTGGTACGAGAGCATTTCCGCTCTTTCCTTTTCCGGAATAACCGGTCTCAGCGGACCCTTATAAAATTTAACACCCCTATCGCTATCTACCCCGACGATAAGTACATCTCCATGGCTCTTGGCGGCATTCAAATACCTCAAATGGCCTATGTGAAGCATGTCCCAGGATCCAATAGTACAAACAATTTTCTGCCCTAAAACTTTATGGGCCTTAATTTTTTTTATCAAATCCTTATGATTCAGGGAAATTTTTTTAATGGCTTTTTCCATTGCCTAAATATACTCTAAAAATCACAAAAAGCCAACAAAATTTTGTTGGCTTTTTGTGATATTTTTAGAATTTTAATCTTTCACTTCTATCCCCATCGAGCGGGCGGAGCCAGCGATAATATTAATCGCCCCTTCGTCGTCTTTGGCATTTAGGTCAGCTGCTTTTTTCTTTGCAATCTCCAAAGCCTGAGCTCTGGTTATTTTTCCAACCTTGGTCGTAGCATTTTTACCCGAACCTTTTTCTATCCCCGCCGCCTTTAAAATAAGCCCTGTAGCTGGAGGAGTCTTGATAACGAAATCGTAACTTCGGTCTTCATAAACAGTAATTGAAACTCCGACCTTATCCCCTGCCATTTTTTGTGTGGCAGCGTTGAACTTGGTGACGAAATCTCCAATGTTTATACCGGCTTGCCCGAGCGCAGGTCCCAACGGCGGCGCAGGAGTTGCCTTTGCGGCTTGTATTTGTAATTTAATTTTTTTCGTGATTTTCTTTGCCATACAAATCTTAGATTAGCTTATATTTTCTTAACTTGCAAGAAGTCTAGCTCTACTGGTGTTTCGCGACCGAACATTGAAACCAATACTTTAACCTTGCCTCTGTCTTGGTCGATTGAGTTAACCTTACCCTCAAGATCCTTGAATGGGCCGTCTGCGATACGAACAGTCTCTCCCGGAGCCAAATCAATATTGTGCTTGGTAGTGCCGGCATCCATTTTTTTGAATAAATAATCAACTTCTTCTTTTTTAAGCGGAACCGGGTTTACTCCGGCACCGACGAAACCAGTTACTCGTGGAGTGTTGCGCACCACATACCAAGAATCGTCTGTAACAATCATGTCTACTAAAACATAGCCGGGGTAAATTTTTTCTTCTACCTCTACCCTTTTCCCTCCTTTAATTTTTATTTTCTTTTCAATTGGAACAATAACATTAAAAATTTTATCATTCATTCCAAGAGAATCAATACGCTGTTTTAAATTACGAAGAACGACGTTTTCGTATCCGGCATAAGTATGTATGGCATACCAATTTCTGACTCCTAGTGCTTCTTGTTTTGACATAAAATTAGAGAGTGATTATTCTTTGTAGCCCTTGAGAAAAAATGAAATCAAAAATACCTAAATAATAAGCAATCACTACCGACAAAATTATTACAATCAATGTGTAGTAAAAAGTTTGACTTCTGGAGGGCCAAATTACATGTTTTAATTCTGTTTTTGTTTCCTTCAAATATTCGGTAATTTTTGACATATATTTAAAATTCCAAATTTTTTATCTTATAAAAAAGCCCCCTTTCAAGGGCTTTTTTAATAGTACTCTTTTTACACAAATAGTCAAATTATCTTATTTCGTACGTTATTGTAACGTTTGAAGTAATTTTACTTTCCCCGGTAGGTAACGCTGGGGCTTGTGCTGGCGCACCGCCGACACGATCAGCCGCCATCATGCTTTTTTCATACATCGGCATAGGGTAGTTTCCGTTTTCAGAAAAATTTACAATGCGAACAAGGTGTACTCCTAGGTCACCGGCAAGAGCTTCTGCCTTGTTTTTTGCGTCGTCTATCGCTATTTTACGAGCCTCTTCTTTTAGTTGATCTGCCTTTTCAACGGTAAAATCTGGGCCGTTAATTTCGGAAATACCAATACCGCCGATTCCTTGTACTATTTCTCCAGCCTTAGCAAGATCTCGGATTTTTACCGATAAATATTCTGACACCTCATAGCCAATTATTTTTGGTGGTGTTTGTCTGCAAGGAATTCCTCCATAACTGTAGCAAGGATTTCCGTAATCATATTTTGGGTAGGTGCTATAATTTTCTGTTTTTATATCTTTTTTGGCAACTCCATTTTTTTCAAGGAAATCAAGAACTGCTGCTTCCTTGGTGGTCACCTTGGTTTGAGCTTCCTTCATGTCTTTAGACTCTTCACGAATTGTTAAACTAACGGTCGCTAGGTCGGGGCTTGCGCTGACTTCTCCTTTTCCGTCAAAGCTTATTATATTTGAAGCTGATGTTCCGCCGCCAATGAAACGATAAGCCTTAATTTCAGAAACTGTTTTTGCCAAAAAATAAACCGACACGATTATCATCAAGACCAGAACAATGTAAATTAAACTTGATTTTTGTTTTGCTGACATTTCCATATATTGTTAATAAATTATTTAATTGCTAATAGTTCAACATCAAAAATAAGAGTTGCGTTAGGGGGGATTACTCCACCAGCACCAGCTGCTCCGTAGCCATCTTCCGGCGGAATGGTGAGGGTTTTCTTTTCTCCAACCTTCATCCCAACGATTCCTTTATCCCAACCAGCGATTACTTGTCCGGCACCCAGGGTAAAGATAAATGGTTGTACGTGATTAAATTTTGGATCCACGTTCGAATCAAAAACAGTACCATCCTGCAGCCTGCCTGTGTAATTCATCGCCACAGTGTCTCCCGTTTTTGCGACCTGCCCAGCTGGAGCTGGGTTGACTGTGTCATTGTTCACAACCTCGTTTGTTTTGCTATCGTCTGTTACCATGTTTGTTTTTTTGTTAAAGCTAATAAAAACCAAAATTCCTATCAAAACCAAACAAATCACAACTGCCCAAATAATATTCATGCTTTTTTTTCCTTCCATAATTCTTAAAATTATACTAATAATGTATTTTTAACAGCTCAATTATACACCCCTTGATGCTTAAATCAAATTGACTTCTGGAGATAGCTCAAGGTTAAACTTTTCTTTTACCGAAGTAATAATCGCATTTGCTAAGCCAAGGATCTCTTCGCCTGTCGCTTCGCCATGGTTTACCAAAACAAGCGCTTGTTTTTCATAGACACCGACGTTGCCGATTTTCTTTCCCTTCCACCCGCACTGTTCAATAAGCCAACCCGCTGGAATTTTTATTCTTTCGTTTTCATTAAAACTAGGAATATCAGGATATTTTCTTTGTAACTCTTTTAATTTTTCCTCACCCACATAAACATTTTTGAAAAAACTTCCTGCACTGCCGAGGTTCTCAGGGTCGGGTAATTTACTTTTGCGGATAGCTATCACCGCATCGCTTACCTCCTTGGGGACGTGGGCCACGATAGCATTTTTTTTAAAATAATCAGCAAGGCTTTTATAACTAGCGTTTTTGTTTTCTTTTTTATTCAATTTCAAGGTTACCGCTGAAATAAAATATTTTCCTTTCAGTTCATTTTTAAAAATACTTTCTCTGTATCCAAAATTGCATTCGTCGTTGCGGAAGGTTTTTTTACTTCCGTTTTCTGTTTCATATGCCTCTACGGAGAAAAGCACATCATTGATTTCCACCCCATACGCTCCGATGTTTTGTATTGGCGCTGCTCCGACCGTACCGGGAATGAGAGAAAGATTTTCAACTCCCCAATATCCATGATCCACCGCGAATATTACAAGATCGTGCCATTTCTCCCCTCCAGCAGAACGAACAAATACATGATCGTCGTCTTCTTCAACAATATTTACCCCTTTTAATTTATTTAACACAACAATTCCACCAAAATCTTTTGTAAAAAGAATGTTGCTTCCACCCCCTAGAAATATTTTATTATTTTCCTTAAAAATAGAGCTTGAAAAAAGCTCCCCAAGTTCTTCTTCGTTATTTATCTCCACAAAATATTTTGCTTTTGCGTTTATCCCAAAGGTATTTAATCCAACTAAACTATAATCTTTTTGAATTTGCATTTTTAGATAAAAAGAGCCACGATAGCCCCGATACTAACCAGTGAAACCACAACAAAAGTAATCCACCCGAAAATATTTCCTAATTTTTTTGTTTTGAAAGTGCCCATTATATTTTCGTCGCCGGACATACGGACGATAAAATATATCATGAGCGGAGAAATAATACCGTTTATAACCGCGGAATAAATGAGCATTTTAATCGGATCGAGTCCAACAAAGTTCAAAACTATTCCGATTATCATTGCAAAAATAATTATTCCGTAAAAGGAAGTAGCTTGTTTCAATTTTCGATAAAGCCCTGTTTTCCAACCGAAAGATTCGGAAATAGCATATGAAGCAGAGCCAGCCAAAACCGGAATGGCTAGGAGCCCAGTACCCAAAATACCAAGCGCAAAAAGAGTAAAAGCAAAATCTCCGGCAAACGGACGAAGGGCGAGAGCTGCATCAGAGGCCGTGGCAATGTTAGTTATGCCATTTGAAAAAAGAGTCACCGCGCAAGCGGCAATAATGAAAAACATTACCGCATTTGAGACGAACATGCCGGACCAAACGTCAATCCGCATCTTGTGAATATCCTCTTTACTGTTGTTTGCTCGACGAACTTCTTCAGTTTTTTCTCCTCTCAAAATTTCTTCTTCAACTTCCTGAGAGGATTGCCAGAAAAACAAATATGGAGAAATTGTTGTTCCAAAAGCGGCAGAGATAAGAATTACAGTGTCTTTAGAAAAATGAAAATTGGGAATTAATGTGCTCTGCAACACTTCCCCCCAGTTAATTTCTGCAGAAAAAGCAGAGATGATATAAGCAAAAAGAATAAAGGTAAGATATTTCAAATACTCCGCATATTTTTTGTAGGAAACGAAAATTTGCAAAAAGAGAGAAAAAACGGCAAAAAATAAAATAAGCAAAGTAAAAGAAGTATTCGGGAAGATTAACTGTGTTCCCTTCGTCATAGCACCAAGGTCTGCTCCTATGTTAAATACGTTTGCAAAAAGTAAAAGACTTGCGCACAGATAAAGAATTTTTTTTGAATAGTGCCTTCTGATGTTCGCCGCTAGCCCCACCCCGGTCGCAAGCCCAATACGCGCGCACATTTCTTGGATAGCCGCCATTAGTGGAAAAGAAAAAAGAGAAAGCCAAATAAGGCCAAAACCTTTAGAGGCGCCCATTTGAGAATAAGTGGCAATCCCGGAAGGGTCGTCATCCGCCGCTCCAGCAATGAGCCCGGGACC
>JBBIUG010000018.1:8081-11338 GCA_037440325.1 Candidatus Nomurabacteria bacterium
TTTCCAATATTCTGTCGCCGCTTTTACCGGTTTTTCTTCTGCAATTTCGTGCTCTAATTCACGGCTTACTTCTACTCCTTTTTCCAGTACTTCAGCCGGAGCGCTAAAAAATTTTTCCCAAAGACTCTTTTTCATTCCCTAAGTATATTAACAGAACCATCTTTGTGCAATTGAATAAGTTTGGATGGTTTGCCGGAGATCTCGCCCCCATCAATATACAAATCAACTAAGTCGGCAAAATAGTTTTTTGCTTCGGAAATGTTTTTGGCTGGTGGCAACCCGGGGAGGTTCGCGGAGGGAGAGACAAGTGGACCTGTTTTTTTTAATAAATTTTGCAAATCAGCCTGCCCGGGCAGACGAAAGGCGATGGTTTTAAATCCGCGGTGTAAATACTGGAAACTCTCTTCGGGGCAGTCTAAAACAACGCTCACCGGTCCGGGCCAGTACTTATCAAGAGCCTTTTTTTGTTCTTCGGTGATTTTGATAGAGAATTTTTTGAGCTCTTCCGTGTCTCCAATGAGTACGATGAACGGTTTCGCTTCTTCTCTTCGCCTTATGTTGTTGATACGTTCAACAGTTAAAAAATTTAACGCCTGTCCCCAAACACCATAAATGGTATCAGAAGGCATAACAACTACGCCCCCTTCTGTGAGCACATCAATAAGCGCTTCGTTGTCCCAAATATTTTTCATATTAATAATTATACCTCAAGAATTCTTTCGTTGCCCTCGCCATGAGAAATATAAATATAATTCGCGTTTTTGGGAATAACCTTTTTTACATTTTCCGGCCATTCAACGAAAATTAAATGTTCTTTGTTATTAACAATCTCTTTCCATCCAAGATTCAACAATTCTTTCCCGTCCCTTAAACGATAAGCGTCCAGATGAAATAAATATTTATATCCCTTCAATTTTATCGGATATTTTTTATATATGACAAAAGTCGGACTAACAATTTTATTTTTTATTCTCAACAACCTTGCCACACTTTGGGTAAGGGTAGTTTTCCCTGCTCCCAGGTCTCCAGAAAGGCATATAATTGTTGCCCCGGAGTTCTTTTTGTTATTTTTTAAAATTTTTTCAAGAAACACCCTGGCGATTTTTGCCGTATCCTTGGTGCTGTGAGAAACTTTTTTCATGTTTTTATCTTAGCATATTTTAGTGTATTATATGGGTTATATGATAATAAAAAACATCGTCAGATTTTTTGACAGACTGGAAAACAAAATTAGAGGAAGGCTGAGCCACTATCCAATTCTTTACGCATTTATTGGGGGTATAGGAGTAGTCCTTTTTTGGCGTGGCGTTTGGCACATTGCAGACGACATGAGTCTTGGATCCGTTATTTCACTAATTATTGGCAGCGTTATGCTTCTCATGACAGGAATATTTGTTTCGGCTTTTGTGGGGAGTAAACTCATTATCTCTGGTCTTGTTGGAGAAAAGAAAATAGAAGAAAAAGAAGAGCAAGAGCTTGAGACAGAAGAAATGCGACTAAAAAACCTACAAAGCACCCTAAAAAGAGTGGAAGAAAAACTGGAGCACATAGACAGAGAGGTGGAGGGGAAAATATAAACTATTTTTAGAAGATTTTATCTTTCAAGACCACAAAACTAAAAATCCCAAAAAAGATAAAGATAATTCCAATTATTATTTTTCGTAGCACCGTAGGGCGAAAAACTTTAGGCAAACTCCTATGATTAAGCCAAAAAACTAAAGCCAAATGCACGAACATTGCAAAAGCATTTATCACCGCCCCTAAAACTATCAAGGTTTTCGGTTCATAAAAATTAAACAAAAATAAAATTATCCCGAAACCAATCTGCGCCCATACGAAGTTATAATAAATTTTTGAGAGATTTATTTTGCCTCTTTCTTGTCCGCGCAGTTTTCTAATCGCAAAATTTTCCGCCATAATACGAGAGGTTGAATCCATTACGCCGAGCTCGGTTTGAAACAACATGATAGAAACCACCACCAAAAACAAAACTCCGACAAAAGGAAACACTATCCCCCCAATAACTTTACCTTCATTTATAACAAAATTTATTCCCTCAATGTTGCCGGGGGAACCATGCACGGTCGCATAAGATAAAAGCATTAAAAAAACCATAGAAACAACGCCCAAAAACCAAAACACAAAAGCGTGTTCAAAACTTATTAGCCTCCACCATTTTTTAAAGCGGCTAACATCTTCTTCCGTCGCGGCACAATCCGTACCATCTAAAACAATTTCATTGTCTTTTTCTTTAGAAAAAAAACTAGCAATCTTCTGCGAATAGACCCCCATGCCATAGCCTTTTTCTTTAATATATATTGATTGGGTCAAATTCAAATTCCCCCCCGCCCCTGAATAGGCAAAAGCTGCAAGAAAAGTAGCAATACTTATTCCCTCGGGTAAAAACCGGAAATTTTCTCCTTTTCCAATTACTCCGTTAAGCAACGCAAGCCAATCTGTTTTTGTAGCCAAAAAAACTGCCAATAAAAAAATAAAAGGAACGCCTATCAAAATAATAATTTTGGTAACGCGCTCCATCATTTCGTAAACTGTTTTACCCATGCTTAAAATAAGTCCGATAATTACCAAAAAAAGGATTGCCAGCCATTTAAAGTTTTCAATCCCCAAAACACTTGCCATCACCTTGGCAGAAGCTGCAACAATCCCCGGCAAACCAAAACCAACAAAAGTGGAAACAATAAACCAATAAACTGCCGGTTTAAATAATTTATGAATACCAACAAAAACGCTCTCACCTTTTACAAGGGCATATCGCTCTATTTCCATGTTCATAAAATACTGAAAGGTAATTCCAAGTACTGCGCCCCAAGCAATCCCTAGACCATAATTTGCAGCTAAATATGGCCACAAAATGACCTCGCCGGAACCAAGTCCAAGTGCGAGGATAATAAAACTCGGACCAATTAATTTTTTCAGAGAGACTGGTTCGGGAAATAATTTTGTTTCTTTCATGTATTAATATTATACAAGAGAAAATGAAAAAAGGGTCAGTGTTCAAACTTTATCATAACCACTCTATCCAATAAGGAATATATGGATGAATTATATCAAAAATGTGTTTATATTATAAATGAATTATTCCAAAATTAAATTAAACAAATACCCCGTAATCATTATTCCAATTCCAACAACACTTGCAAAAATTAGAATCAATCTGGTCTTCATAACCTTCTTAAGAATCATAAATTCAGGAAGTGATAATGCTGTGACTGACATCATAAAAGCCAAAGTTGTCC
>JBBIUG010000019.1:0-10473 GCA_037440325.1 Candidatus Nomurabacteria bacterium
GCTTTTTTGCGCTGCCCTTGTCGTCTTGTGCCACCTTTGCAGAGAGCGATAACACCAATCCCCCAACAACAGCAAGACAACTAGAAAGAGACGCGACGATTCCAATAATAAAACTTGTTGCGGACGTTGTTTTACTGCCCAGACTAAGGTTTAAAATACCGGATTTTTGTAGCAAAAGAAACAAAAAGAGGAAGCCCAGTCCGATCGGTATCGCCTTCCAGAGCGTGTCATCAATTCTTTTTTCTGCAATTGTTTTTTCAACCGAAAGAACATAACCATTTGGTTTAATTTTGGTGGTAAGAATTTCTGCAATCTCGGAAGCTGGGCGATCATCACTCGTTTCGAGGTCGACAATTTCTTTGTTTAAATTAACGTTTACACTTTTTACGAAGCCTTGCTCGTTCAAAATGTCCTCAACGAGGATTTTGCATGAAGCACAATGTGTACCCGATATGTGAAATTTATATTTGGACATCGGTTTCCCATTTTATCATGCCCAGGGAGACCGAGCAAATAAGTTTTTCTGTCAGAATAAAAACAATTAAATGTCCTCTTTTTCCGGGGCCCTATCACTGTTGGTTTCTATAAATTCCTTGATCGTGTTTTGATCAATTGAATTAAGCTTTAGCAGATAGCCCCAAGAAGTTAATGCTACTGGCACGTCTAGATTCGCACGCGGTAACATTATTTTTTTCCCAGATGCTTGATTGAAGGCTTCGGTTATCTTATCTACGTCAGCCTGTAGTAACCCTTCTTTATACCAAACCACCACGGCGCCGTGTTCCATGCTGTGAAGAATAAGTTCATCAGGAACTGCCTCAGTTTTAATTCCGGCCCCCGCCACATCTGACCAGTGGGGACCAGAAGTTGGAGGATTTGAATTGTATGGGGAATGTGCCGCCCCTCTGGCAACATGCTCACCACCTAGATCTGGAATTTTTTCTCCCATCATCGGTTCACTCAATTTTTCCTTATTCTGAACTTCTGCTTTATTTGATAACCACGCACCTCCGATAATAATGAACAGGGTTAATAAACCAATTCCAATAAATACCTTATGTTCTGTTTTCATAATAATGTTACAATTTTTTACTTTTAATTCTTAATGAGTTGCCGACCACAGACACACTTGAAAACGCCATCGCCATACCAGCAAATACCGGATTTAATAACCAGCCGAAAATCGGATAAAACAATCCTGCCGCAAGCGGTATACCAACAATATTATAAATAAACGCCCAGAAAAGATTTTGTTTTATTCCTCGCATCGTTATTTTCGAAAGCTTAATCGCCTTAACGAGTTTTGAAATGTCGCCACCCAAAAGTGTGATTCCCGCTGACTCAATCGCCACATCAGTTCCTGTACCCATGGCGATGCCAACATCTGCTTGAGCTAGCGCGGGTGCATCATTCACCCCATCGCCCGCCATAGCCACAACCCGTCCTTCTTCTTGTAATTTTTTTATCTTTAATAATTTATCTTCAGGCATTACATGGGCCACCACATCATCTATACCGACAAGTGATGCCATGTATCTTGCTGCTTTTTCGTCATCTCCGGTCAACATCACCACCTTGATACCAAGCTTGTGAAGATTTATGATTGCTTGTTTTGATTCTGCTTTTATTTCGTCCGCCACCATCACAAAACCCAAAATCTTTTCTTTGGTAGCTAAAATTACCGGCGTTTTTCCTTGCGCTGTGTATTGTTCAAGTTTTGAATTATCAAAAGTAATACTCAAATCTTGAATAAGTTTCACATTCCCAACAAAATATTCTAAATTGTTTATTAGTCCCTTTAATCCTTTTCCTTGAATACTTTCAAAATTTGAAATTTCTATGAGTTTAATGTTTTTTTCTTCGGCATAATTAATTATGGCACGAGCAATAGGATGTTCTGACTTTTTTTCTAATGAAGCAAGAATTGAAATGATTTCTTCGTCTTTAAAATTTGAAAAGTTTTGAACATCGACAAGTGTTGGTTTCCCAATGGTGATGGTTCCTGTTTTGTCCACAACGACTGTGTCTACTTTGTGCAATTTTTCAAGTGTCGCTGCATCTTTAATTAGAATTCCTTCTTTTGCTCCTTTTCCTACCCCCACGATTATGGCAGTCGGAGTCGCAAGCCCAAGTGCACAAGGACAAGCAATGACAAGAATGCCTACAAAGGAGACTAAACCAAAAGAAAGTGCTTGAGAGAAACCAAGATACTGCGTTCCAACGAGAAGCCATAAGGCCAAAGTAACAACAGAAATCACCAAAACAATCGGAACAAAAATACTTGAAATTTTATCCGCCAGTGCCTGAATGGGTGCCTTGCTACCTTGCGCCTCTTCCACCATTTGTATTATTTGCGCTAACAAGGTTTCACTTCCGACTTTTGTTGCTTTAAACGTGAAAGACCCGGTCGTGTTTATGGTAGCGGCAATGACGCTATCCCCAGTTTTTTTCTGCACAGGGATAGGTTCCCCCGTCACCATAGACTCATCAATATAAGACATTCCTTCTGTAATTATTCCATCAACAGGAATTTTCGCGCCGGGTTTTACAATAATAAAATCGCCGTGTTTTACGTCGTTAACCGAGATTTCAGTTTCTTTTCCGTCACGAACTACTAAGGCAGTTTTCGCCTGCAATCCTAATAATTTTTCAATCGCATCCCCTGTTTTTAATTTTGATTTTGTTTCTAAATATTTACCGATTGCGATAAAGACAAGAACAATAATAGTGACATCATAATATGTATTTGTAGTATTTATATATTGACTAAGAACACCGCTAAGCGCCGTTACAATAAAGCTATACAAAAAAGCAACACCCGTGCCCATGCCAACAAGCGTATCCATATTTGCTTTTCCATAACGGGCAAAACGATAAACTCCCATTAAATATGGCTTGCCAACGGAGAAAAAAGTGTATACAGCCATCAAAGGAAATAAATAATCAAAAAATTTACCTAAAGAGGCCGGCATTTCGGGGGCCAAATTAAAACTGGCAAAAATATCCCAACCCATAACTAAAACACTTATAACGGCAAGTGGAATAACAGAAATAATTTTTCTTCGCATGCTCTTTAGTTCTGCCAATTTTTCTTCTTTAGATTGATTCAATCCGAGATGCGCTCGGTGCTCTTCTTCGCTCATTCCCATTTCTTTTGCCGACATGGTGGAATGCATGTCGCGGAGTGAATAACCGAGAGGTTCTAACTTTTTATTAAATTGATCTACCCCTGTCTTCCCTTCATCAAAAGAAATTTTAGCGTTTTCAGTTCCATTATTAACGGATATATTTTCTACTCCTTCAATCTTTTTTATGGTTCTTTCTATAATGCTGGCACACGAAGCGCAGTGCATCCCTTTTATTTGGTATGTTTTTTGGGTACTCATTTTTTATTTTCTTTTAAGTTGATAAACTTTTAACATTTCCTTTGCAGCTTTTTTTGTTTGTCCTTCTTGGATCTGGTGCACCAAGCAAGTTCCCAGGTGTCCTTCCATCAATTTGTCTTCCACGTTTGACAACCCTTGCTTGACTGCTGACGTCTGCGCAATTATGTCTATGCAGTAAATATCTTTTTCAACCATCTTCTGCAAACCTCTAACCTGTCCTTCAATAATCTTGAGTCGGTGAATCAAATTCTTTTTATTTGTGTTCATGTGCCTAGTATATACCCCCCAGGGGGTATATGTCAAGTATTTGTTTATCCCCTATTCATCCAGAATTTCAAAATCACTACCGGGTTCTTTAACCTGTTTTTGGCGGCGAATAAAATAAACCGCCCCAGCGGATGCCCCAATAAAAAGAAAAGAGATTACGGGGAAAATCGGCAATATTGCTTTTTTGTTTAGAGCAATGTCACTGTCAACAACAGAGGCAGTGGCATTTGCCGCGAAAGAATTAGGAGAGCTCGTGATCAACGAAGCAGCATTTTTGGTAGATATTTTTGTTGATGTTTTTGAGGATGAATAATGAGGAGCTAACTCCCCTGTCGGGGTCATTAATTTTAAAGTGTTATTACCATCAACAGAAAAATGGGTGACAGAAGAAGGGATGACTATTTTTCCTTTTGCTACCAAAATAGTACCCTTGGGAATTAAAAAACTTCCTTGGTTACTTAATAAAAACCAATCGGAAAGGTCGGCGTCATATTCAGCATTATTGGCAATTTCTACGAAAAAATCTTTCTCGTTTCCAACAGAAGATATATAAATCTCCGGGCTGACTACTTTGATTGTAAATTTCTCGGTTGCGTCGGGAATGTCTGTAAAAATATCTGGATAGTGATTAAACAAAACAACATAGTCACCCGGGTAAAAATATGTATGTTTAAATTTATCAATATTAATAACTTTCGTTTCTCTAAAATCACCATCACCAAAATTCCAATAATATTTTCCGGTAAATATTTGTTCTCCTTGAGTACCAAAAACTTTTCCTTCGATAGAAAAAGGGATACCGGCAAGAACTACTGGCTCTGTTGTGATTTCTGCTCGAATTTTTTGTTCTGCCTTTTGAGATTTTGATTCAGGAATAGTTTTATTTAAACTATAGATCTCAGAACTGGTGTTTTCGTTAGTATTCACTTCAGCAGAAACGAAAGATGGGTTAATAATATTTTTTGTCGGCTCCTGGTTGGCTTGCCATTCTCCATTGATGAGAGCGCCAGATTTCCCCTTTTCCGGTGTATCTAAATTTTTTGAAAAGCTATTTACTTTTCCATACGTTACTCTACTTTCTAGTTTTGAACCATTGTATAAACCGATAGAATCACCAGCGTTATTTAGAGAACTATTTGTTTCAAATACAAAAACCCCACCCGCAGGGATTATCCCGCCAAGGTTCTTGGGAGCACCATCGTGCTCATTATCACTACCAGGTCCGGCCAACTCTGTCCACGCGTAATCACTTAAATCAACCGCAGCAGAAGACATATTTAATAGCTCAATCCACTCGGGTCCGGAAGTGGGATCAGACATAAATTCATCTATAACAATACTACCTGCAAAAACAAAACGAACCTGGAAGAAAAACAGTAGGACAAAAATTATAATAATTTTTTTGCACATATAGTAATTTTTAAAAAAGAATATGCTACAATATTATCATGGATAAGAATGGAAATAAAATAGATTTTTTAGCAATTGGAGACGTAGTGGTAGATGCTTTTATACGTTTAATCGACGCTCATGTGCATTGCAAAATAGATACGGATGCCTGTGAACTTTGTTTGCGTTTTGGTGACAAGGTCCCTTACGAATCAGTTACTGTTGTCCCAGCAGTCGGCAACAGTCCCAATGCATCGGTAGCAGCCTCCAGGCTTGGACTCCGTTCCGCTCTCGTTAGCCATATTGGAGACGACAAACATGGCAAGGATTGTCTAGAAAGTCTAATTAATAACAAAATTATTACAGATTATGTGGTAACCGAAAAAGATAAAATTACCAATTATCACTATGTTCTTTCGTATGATTCCGATCGCACGATTCTGATCAAACACACGAAATTTAATTATGAATTCCCAAAACTAGAAGAAGCAACGTGGGTGTATTTAAGTTCCTTGGCGGAAAATTCTCTTTCTTATCACGAAGAAGTTTTGGACTATTTAAACAAATACCCGGATATTAAGCTCGCTTTCCAACCGGGTACTTTCCAAATAAAATTCGGCCCAGAAAAATTGAAGAATATCTACAAAAGAACTGAAATTTTTTTTTCCAACATAGAAGAAGCAGAAACAATTCTCAAGAAAGACATCAGCAATTATTCCGATCGAGCAAAGGCAATTTTAGAGTTATCAGAAGGAATTCATGACCTGGGGCCAAAGATAGTGGTACTTTCTGACGGACCAAATGGCGCTTATCTTTATTGGAATGACGAACTTTGGCACTTGCCGATATATCCAGACATTGCCCCCCCTCACGAACGTACTGGCGCCGGAGATGCTTTTTCTGCAACCTTCACTGCCGCCCTCGCTTTAGGAAAAACTCCGCTTGAAGCCTTCACTTGGGGACCAGTTAACTCGATGTCGGTGGTGCAACACATTGGTGCGCAAGAAGGACTTCTTTCCAGAGAAAAACTTGAAGAATATTTGATAAATGCACCTGACAGCTATAAAGTAAACAAACTCTAGAAAAATAGAAAAGCAAGTTTTTATAACATTGCGCAGGCTGACGAGCCGAGCATAGCAAAAATCTAGAAAGATTTTATGCGTGTTATAAAAACTTGCTTTTCTATCTTCTGCTTAACAATTTTCCAACCGCTTTTTTGATAGCGCTTTCGTCCACCCCATAGTGTTCGATGAGTTCGTCTGGTGTACCGGATTGACCAAATTTGTCTTGCACCCCCACAAACTCAACCGGCACGGGAAAATTCTGAGCAAGGACTTCCGCCACAGCGGAGCCCATTCCTCCGGCGACTTGGTGCTCTTCCACTGTCACAATTTTTTTACATTCTTTAGCTAGAGTAATAATCGCTTCGGTATCTATCGACTTAATCGAAGGAAGATTCATCACTTTTATTTTTATACCTTCTTTTTCTAATTCTTTTGCCACCAAAATTGCTCTATAAAGAAGCGCTCCGGTAGCGATTATGCCAACTTCTGCAAGGCCAACATCTGGCATCCAATATATTTCTGCTTTCCCCACACTAAAAGGAGTCTCTTCGGTGGTGATTATCGGTGTTTTTTCCCGAGCCAATCGCAAGTACGCCGGTTTTTTAGTTTTTACTAATTCAAGTGTTGCTTTTTTTGCCTCAATCGCATCACAGGGAGAGACAACATCCATATTTGGCATCACTCGCATAAGAGCAATATCTTCGAGAGCTTGATGTGTTCCACCGTCCGGGCCCACAGATACGCCAGCGTGAGAACCGACAACAATAACTTTTCTGTCGTTGTAAGAAATCGTTGTTCTAATTTGTTCCCAATTACGTCCTGGTGAAAACATCGCATAAGAGGAACAAAAAGGAATTTTTCCCATTGCGGCCATACCAGAAGCCACAGTGACTAAATTTTGTTCCGCCACGCCAACCTGAACAAATCTGTCAGGAAATCTGTCGGCGAATAAATTCATTTGGGTGCTTTCCGTTAAGTCCGCGCAAAGCCCTACTACCCTTTCGTCTCTCTCTCCCGCCATAAGTAACCCTTGCCCGAAACCTTTGCGAATCGGTATTTGCTCAACATCACTGTTGAAAATTTTCGGGTTTAATTTTAATTTTGGGTTAAGCATATTAATATCTGGTATTTCTAAGTTCTTTTAATGCCATTTCTCCTTCTTGTTTTGATGGCGGTTTCCCGTGCCATTTATAATCTCTCTCAAATTCTTTTACTCCTTTCCCAGGGATAGTGTGCGCGATGATTACCGTCGGTTCTTCGAATATATCTTGCGCCTCTTCTATTACTTCGTTCAACGCTCTAAAATCATGTCCTGAAACTTCTATCACGTGCCAGTTAAAAGATTTCCATTTAGCATGGAATGGTTCAAGTGGCATCACATCTTCGGTAAATCCTTCAATTTGGATATTATTCCTATCCACGATGGCAATTAAGTTTCTTAATTTATGTTTCCCCGCAAGCATTACAGCCTCCCAAGTATTTCCTTCATTCATTTCTCCGTCAGACATAAAACAATAAATAAATCTATCTTTATCTTTTTTGTCTATCTTGTCGGCAAGCGCCATACCGGCCGCCTGAGAAAGACCGGAGCCAAGTGGACCGGAACTGTTTTCAAGCCAAGTCATATATTCTCTATGCGGATGCCCTTGTAGTCTGCTTCCAAGTTTTCTTAATGTTTTTAATTCTTCCACCGGGAAATATCCTGCGTGCGCCATCGCCGCGTAGAAAACAGGAGCTATGTGACCATTAGAAAGCACCAATCTGTCTCTCCCCTCCCAGGATGGGTTTTTGGGATCGTGACGCAAAACATGAAAATAAAAAAGGGTGAAAATATCCGCCATGCCTAGGGGCCCCGCTGTGTGTCCACTACCCGCTTCCACAAGCATTTCAATAATAGAGATGCGTATATCGTTCGCTTTTTTTGCTAGCTCTTTTATTTTTTCTTCAGTTAAAAGCATTTTTTTATTATACCAAACTCTGAAAGTTTCGGAGGGTACCTATTATGTCTCCACTTTTCCACAAAGAAGAACCGATCATGATTCTATCGGCTCCGGCTTTTAATAATTCTTCGGCGTTTTCTAGATCAACCCCTCCGTCTACCGAAATTACTATTCCCGGCAAATTGGTTTTTAAGTATTTTACATTTTCGATTACTTTTTCATTGAATTTTTGTCCCTGAAAACCGACATTGTCTATCCCCATACATTGTATAAAATCAACTTTGTTAACCAACCTAGAGGCAACAGGGTTGGCAAAGTGAAATGCTTCCGATAAATCATCATTCGGATTAATTGCCAAACCGATTTCTACATTGTCTCTTACATACATATCTAATCCCTCTAAAAAGTGTTCAAACTCGTTTGCGTTTTTTTGCCCTTCAAGATGAAAAATCATTCTTTTGGGGCCCAACTTCATGTAGATATCAAAATTCTCCATCGCGTCCCTTACCATCAAATCAAATTCAAAATCAAAATCTTCCCAATAAGGCATTCCCTCTTCTTCGCTTAATATTTTCTGAAAATCATAATCGCCAAAACTACCGGTGGCGAATGGCCATGTCTGGTTGCGTACGAACATCCCATCACAAAAATCTATTTGTACACATTTCGCTTTTCCACGCAAAAAAGCAAGCTTGTTTTTTATTTCACCAAAATTTTTCTCCAAGATTGCCGGAATTATTTCTGCCATGATTTTAATCTATTTTAAGATTGTCTATTTTTGCCAAACGACGGAGGTGTCTCTCCTCTCCACTAAATGGAGCCTTGAGCCAATAATTAACAATTTCCATCAAATCCTCTTCAGTGAAGTATCTAGCGCCCAATGAAAGGACATTCGCATCGTTGTGACTCCTTGATCTTGCGAGAATTCCAGATTCATCTTCCACAACTGGCGTCACCTTGCCATAGTAAACAACAGCTCTTATATATGGAAATCGGTTTGCCACTACGGCTTCTCCTTGGCCGGTACCTCCTAGAATAATGCCTCTTACCCTTTTTGAATCATGTACATCTTCAGAAACCGCCTTGGCAACTTTAGACATGTAGTCCGGGTAGTCATCGTTTTCATCATAAGTATAAGCGCCTTCGTCTATCACCTCATGACCTTGGGCTTTTAAAAAAGAAACCAGTTTTTCTTTTAATACATACCCCGCATGATCAGTCCCAATATATATTCTCATAGTAGTAAAATTATATCACTTTTTATTTGTAGTGTATAATCAAAGAATGCTTAAATTTCATAAATACCACGGTGCTGGAAACGATTTTATCCTCATAGACAACCGTAATAAGAAATTCAAAATCAAAGACATAAAAATGGTTAAATTACTCTGTCATCGCCGTTTCGGCGTCGGTGCTGACGGTATAATTCTTGTAGAAAAAGCCAAGGGTTATGATTTCAAAATGGTTTTTATAAATAGTGACGGTAGCATGGGTTCAATGTGTGGCAACGGAGGACGATGCATCGTACATTTTGCCAATAATATTTTAAAAATTGTTAAAAATCCCAAGAAAGTTAAGTTCGTTGCCGTTGACGGAGAGCATGAAGCGGCAGTATTAAAAAACGGACTGATTAAACTCAAAATGCAAGACGTAAACGAGGTAAGTACACGAAACAATTTGCCTTTCGTCTGCCAAGGCACGACTCCACATAATATCTCCTTCGTAAAAAATTTGGAAAATTTTCCAGTTGTAGAAATCGGTAGAAAAATTCGCTATGAAGATCCTAACGGGGTGAATACAAATTTTGTAGAAATAAAAAATGGAATTTTTAATGTTCGCACTTATGAAAGAGGGGTAGAAGATGAAACCCTTGCTTGTGGTACTGGAGCTGTGTCTGTCGCCATCGCGTCACACCAACTCGGAAAGCTGAAAAAGAATGTTTGCCACATCAAAATGCCCGGCGGAAATCTGACTGTTGAATTTGAAAAAGATAAAACCGGAACTTATAAAAATATCTACCTCACCGGTCCCGCTGTTTGCGTTTTTGAAGGAAAAGTTGAATAAAAAAAACTGCCCATGGTTAGGGCAGAGCACTAACGAAAGCACGAAGTGCTTCTGTTAGTGGCAACTAATGCAGTTTTGTTCGACGGATAAGGGAACCGAAGGGTGGCTCTCGGTTTCATGCCACCATCTTTCCGCCCTCTGAGCGCCGCGGTTTTTGGGAAAACATTTGATGCAGGGGGCTTGCTCCTTCCAGTCTTGGTCCACATGATAAGTGACTATCCCTTTGCCGCCACACGTTTTGCATTTGCGCTTCGCGTGTTTGCGGTAATACTTTTCATCTCTGTTTCCCTCAAAGAACGACATAATTCACCTCCTCTACCAAAGAATACAACGCGTGTAAGAATAAGTCAAACAACAAAAGCG
>JBBIUG010000020.1:0-10420 GCA_037440325.1 Candidatus Nomurabacteria bacterium
ACCTCCGCGGCCACCAACAGTTCGCTGGACTGTTTCGCGCACTGATGGACAGCAACGTCGGGCTGCAAGTAGCAACCTGTGTGAATGGGTAATGCTCGCCTGTCCCCATCTGGCATATTTTACCGGCATCCACTGCAATTTTGAAACCGGACATTTGTGTAGCAGCAGACACAAGTTCCCCATCTTTCCGCTCAAAATATATAGTTCCACGTTCATAAATGTTTTGAGATGGAGTAGCGTATTGTCTATTGGCTGCTTCGCCATAAACTCCGCCACGAATTACTTGAACTAAAAACAGTTTTCCTAAAAGTACAAACGCAAAAACAATAACACAAAAAATGATTATTCTAGACCTTAAAAGAAAACTAGATTTCATTGTTAGCAATTTTTATACTGCCAAGTGATTTTCTCGTTGCAAAAGAGGCTTTTGCTTCTTTGAAGCCCATAGAGGTCGATAAAGTCATGTCCACACTGTTTGAAACAGAAAGATACGAAAGCTCCAAATTTCTTACCTCATTTGAAAGAGAAAGTGCTTCTTTTTCTAGGGTTTTTCTCTCTACAATATCAAATACCATGTTGCACAAAATTAATACATATAGCACGGCAAGAGCCGCAATCGTAAACAACATTACATTTAGTATTACTCTCCTAACTTCAATATTATTATTCGTAATATTTACGTTTTGCATTCTTGTCTTTAGTTGTAATGTTGCTTGCCTCATGATATTTTTTCTAGAATTCTTAATTTTGCACTTCGTGATCTTGGATTATTTTTTATTTCTTCTTCGCCGGCGATAATTGGTTTTTTGTTTATTAAAATTGCCTTACCCTCCTTCTCCTTTTTTTTGTAAAATTTTTTGGTTATTCTATCTTCCAAACTATGAAATGAAATCACTGACATTCTTCCTCCTCTCTTCAGCGCGTCAAACCCTTTTTCTAATCCCTTCTCCAAAGCCCCAAGCTCATCATTCACTGCTATTCGCAAGGCTTGAAAGGTTCTTGTCGCAGGGTGGATTCTTCCTCTTCTGTATATACCGGGAACGGCTTGGTCGATTATCTTTACTAAATCAAAAGTGGTCACTATCTCCTTTTCCTCTCTGGCCTCGATTATCCCTCTGGCTATTTTCCTTGCGTATTTTTCTTCTCCATAGCCATGAATGATGTCGGCTAGATTTTTTTCTTCCCAAGTATTTACAACTTCTTTAGCGGTAATGTCAGCTTGTGTCGGGTTTTCTTTCATGGTCATCAGAAGCGGTTCATTTCTTAAAAAAGAGAATCCTCTTCCTGAATTTTCCAGCTGGTCGGAACTCAACCCTAGGTCAAAAATTATTCCGTCCACCTTTTCATTCTTCAAAACTTTATCTAAATCGGAAAAATTTTCATTATGGAAGGATATTCGGGCATCGTTCTCTCTCCAGGCATTCTTGTCTTGGTCAAGAGCAATCACTTTCACTTTTGGAAACTTTTTTAGTATTTCCATACTGTGACCGCCTCCGCCAAAAGTACAATCAAGCACTAGAGCTTCTCTGTCTAAATTCAAACCATTTATTGTTTCGTTTAAAAGAACTGTCTTGTGTACGCTATCCATATTATTTGGTCTTCTCATTACCAAGCTTTTCTGCCAATTCTCCTGCTTGCTTTTCTACTATTTCTTGGTTTTTCAACCATTCTTTATCGTTCCAGATTTCTACTCTATCTTCTACGCCTATGATGGCCGCCTTGTCTTTAAGACCGATTCTATCTTTCAAAAAATCCGGGATTAATATTCTACCGATTCGATCGATTTCTACTTCTGCCGCTCTTCCGAACATATATCGGTTAAAACTTCTTTTGTCAGCTTTTAAAAAGGAAAGGTCTGTCTCGCTATCTGAAAGTCGCTTGCTTACTTTTTTCCATTCTTCAAGAGTAAAAATAAACAAGCAGGAATCTAAACCAGGAGTAATAATAATTTTTTTGCCCAACTCTTTGCGAAATTTTGATGGCATCGAAATGCGATTTTTTTCATCTATGGTGTGTATGTATTCGCCGATTAACATAAAATTATTTTTTACTCATTTTTTGATTTCCCACTTTTTCCCACTTGATATATTATATTCCAAAATCAATAATGTTTCCAAGCTCAAACTGTGGATAACTCCCCTGTTATTATTAGCAGAAAAATATTGACTATTATTATAAAAAGTGGCATATTTTTAGACAGGAGGAAGCGTAAAATGATAATCAAAATATTGATCATTTGCAGCATTTTGGCTCTTTTAAAGATAGCGCTTATCGCTCTCGGAATACGCATAGCCAGGCAACTATGGAACGAGTGGATGCGAGTAACTGGCGTGGATGAATAATCCCCGATGGAGGTGCTCGGTGAAAAAGAAACTGGGTAAAATTCATGTAACAACTTGGCCCGAGAAGACAAGCGTCAAAGACATCGAAATCACCCTCGGGAAGTATGTTTTTCCTAACGGCTCTGGTCTTCGGCCAGAGATTATTTACGTCCCGAAGTGGAGAGACAAGGTAGATTCACGAAAACTTCTGGCCGCTGGATTTCCTTTCGAGCTGGTGGCCTAGAAAGGAGTGTATTCAAATGGGTTTACTGCAGTGGACCACCCTAATAGTCGCTGGAATTCTGTTCGTCATCTTGTTTTTCGGGGGTGCGATACATGATTACATCCGCTCCCACCGAAAACCAGGCGATGTGCTCGATCACAACGAGTCCCCCAAGAAGGACAGCTGTGAATGCAACCCTTGACTTCTTCGCAAAAATGTTTAATATTCATTCTGTGGGGAACCCCGTGGGAGTGTGTGTGGACTGCGTCCACCGCAATTCTACCAAGACGGGGTTCCCCGCGCCAAGCTCTTTATTTTGAGAACATCGTACGCGCGCAAGCGCAAGAATGCCCCGAGCGAAAGCCGGTGTATTAATATTTATTGACTAAAATATCTATGTAATGTAATCTTTAAATGTTCCACACAATCCCTGGGGGACCCCGACCGAGTGAGAGAATGGTCTCTCGCTTGATTGGGGCCCCCGCCCCAACTTTGTTCTTAAACATCTGGGCATAAAATGCCAAATAAAAAATACCCCATGCTTCACGCAGGGGTAATTTTCGTTTTAGGGGAAAAATTATTTAATCGGCCTCATGAGTGGAAACATTTGTGTTTCGCGAACAGGTTTGTCCACCAAAAAGGCAAAAAATCTTTCTCCGAAACCGAAACCGAAACAAGGAGGCATTCCATACTCAAGCATCTCCACAAACTCCATGTCCGGCATCATGGCTTCTTCGTCCCCCTTCTCGATTAATTTCTTTTGAATATCAAAACGTTTTCCTTGATCAATCGGATCGTTCAATTCCGCATGCGCTCTACCTACTTCACTACCAGCGATTATTACCTGGAACATTTCTGTCTTTCTGCTGTCTTTAACATTTTCTTTTGAAAGAGGGGCAACGAGCTTAGGATGATTTACAAGATATGCCGGGCCAGAAATATTTTTCCTGCAATATTTCCACAAGGAGTCCGTCATTCTTTCTCTATTTTTACCTTCGAATTCTACGCCCAGCTTTTTCAGAGCTTCCTCCATTTTTTCTTCTGTGTCTTCCAAAACATCCACTCCTGTTTGTTTTCTTACCTCTTCTACATAGTCAACTTCTGACCACTCACTCGCTAAGTCGAATTTGTGTCCCCTGGTTTCAAATTCCATTTTTCCGAAAACTTCCTTGGCAATTTTTGTATATAAATCTTTTACCATCTTTTTTCCTTCGGGAAGATTCATGAAGGCAGCATAAAATTCCATATTGGTAAATTCTTGAAGATGCTCCGCGCTTCCGCCTTCGTTTCGATAAACTCTTCCGATCTCAAAAGTTTTCGGGAAGCCGGCAGCCATTAATCTTTTTTGCCACAATTCTCCGACCGAAATACGCATAAAAACATCGATATCAAAATCATTGTGATGGGTTTTAAACGGTCTGGCTTCCGCTCCTCCTGTAGTAACTTCCAGGGTTGGTGTTTCTACTTCTAAAAATCCTTTATCTTTTAGGAAATTTCTGGTAGTTTCCCAAAATTTTTCTTTTTTCTCAAAAATTTCTTTGAGCTCTGGATTCATTAAAATATCCAAATATCGCTTTCGAAATCTTTCTTCCGCATCCACCAAGCCGTGCCACTTTTCCGGCAAGGGGCGCAGACTTTTAGAGAGCATACGCCAATCTTTTGCTTCCAGGGTTTTCTCTCCCCTGTTTGTTTTGAAAAATATTCCTTGTACTTCTACAAAATCTCCAATATCCACAACTTCATTCCAAAAATTGAATTTTTCATCACCAATAGAGTCTTTTTTGAGCAACCCTTGGAAAGTTCCGGTGCCGTCATTTAAGGTAATAAAAATAATTGCTCCTTGGCCTCGGATAGACATAATTCTACCCGCGATCCACTTCATATCTTTACTTTTTTCTAAATCGTCAAAAACACTCGTGGCTTCCCACAAGGTTATTTCTCTTTTGGAATCTGCCGGATACGGATTCATTCCTCTGCCCAGTAAGAGTTTTAGTTTATTTATTCTGATGTCCCTAATTTCATCAATTGAAGACATTTTTTATAAAAATTAAGAAACGCTTATTATTTTGTAATCGACTAAGCCACCAGGAGTCTTGAACGAAACAACGTCACCTTTCTTTTTTCCAAAAAGCGCCTCGCCAATGGGAGACTTGTTGGAAATTTTTCCTTTTACCATGTCGGCTTCCTCTGAACCTACTATAACATAATTTTTCTGTTCTTCAGAACCCTTCTTTTGCACAACCACCTTAGATCCTATTTCAACATAATCACCACCGCCACCCTTTACGATGTGAGCTGAACGTAATATTTTTTCAATTTTTTGAATACGCTCTTCAAGTTTTCCTTGTTCTTCGCGAGCTTGATGATACTCCGCATTTTCAGACAAATCGCCGAGTGATTTTGCGTATTCTAAATTTTCCAGAATTTCTTTTCTCTCCGGACCCTTGAGGCGTTTTAGCTCTAATAAAAGCGCTTCCTTTTTTTCTTCTGTTATATAATTTTCTTCTTTATTCATGATTAATTAATCCAATAAACGAGAAACATAAACAAGGATACTTGTTTATGTTTGAGTGTTTATTATCACTTATATACTATATTTTTTTATGAAAAAGTCAAGAAAAACCGTCGTCTAATTCAACTCAGGTAATGCTGCAAAATAATCTTCAATATACGCAAACATAGTGTCACAGGCAACAAACACAACATTTATATCCTTGTCGCTCTTTTTCAGATTTTTTAGCTTATTTTCCTTTTTAAGTTTGCCGACATATTCTAAAACTCCAGCCAATTGCATTCCGGTCGATGGACCAACAAATATTCCCTCGCGAATAAGTTTCAAACTCATTTCGAACGCCGGTCTTTCGGCTATTGGTAATTCAAGGTCAGTTACTTTGTCCCATGGGAAAAAAAGTTTTTTTACAGCGTCTTCACTTCTGGGCCCTGGAATGGAGCTTCCGCTCTTGATTGAGGTTGCTATTACAAACAAACTAGGAATCTTTTTCTTTAGATATGAGGCACTGCCCAAAATTGTCCCCCCCGTACCCAGACTCGCACAAAAAATACTTATTTTATTTCCAAACTGTTTCCATAGTTCTTTGCCAATCGTTTCATTGGACGCTTTAGGGCTATTTGGGTTTATGTATTGATTAAGATTTTTCCAACCTTGCTTATTTCCCATCTGCTTTGCATCCCAAACGCCACCTATTTTAGCATTAACATCCGGGCAAGCAGGACCATGCGAAACGATAAGATCAGTACCTAAAAGCTTCAGAAGGTTTTGTTTATTTTTGGGAACGTCTGGGGTGATAATCGCATGCATATTCGGAATGCCAAAATGCCTAGACAAGATAGAAAGAGACATAACAGTATTCCCGGAAGAATATTCTACTAGATGTTTAATGTCCTTTAGTTCATTCTTTGGAATTGCGTTCAACATATACCAAGCAGGCAATGATTTTATGTTTGCTAAAGGCACACTCTGCATAAGTTTGATATAAATATGTACTCCATCTTTTAGATATGGGTTGAGACGACTAGGAAGCTCCACCACCGGAGAAGCCCCCATAGCGCCCGGAGTAAGATAATTGAAGATTGCTTTTTCACCTTTAAAAATACTTTTATCTTTCATGTATTAAAAGATATCATTGTCACTTTAATAAAGCCAATTTTTTTGATCTATAAATTTTTTTCGCAGAAAAGTCAATAAAATAGCTCTCTAACTTGCGAAAAATCTTTTATATGATACTCTTTATTCTATATGGCAAAAACAGTAATAGAGGTTAAGAAAAATCCAAACGAAAACAACGCAAGCGTTTTACGTCGTTTTTCTCGAAGAATTCAAGAGTCTGGCATTATTCGTAAGGTAAAGGGCAACCGATATAACGTACGAAAAGAATCAAAGCTGAAAGTAAAAAAGAGCGCTCTAAAAAGAATGGAAAGGAGAAAAGAAATAGAAAAACTCCGCAAGTTGGGCAAGATGGCTTCAAAATAAAACATGGAAGAAAAATTTTCTCTAATAAACAAAACAAGGGTGAAACTCCCTCTTTTGCCTTTGGAAAAAATTAAAAATGATATTTTAGGAAAAAAATTTTCTTTATCAATTGCCCTGGTAGACGAAAAACAATCTCAAAAACTAAACAGAGAATGCAGAAAAAAAGATGCTCCAACAAACATTTTGTCTTTTGTTCTGGGACGTGATTTTGGTGAAATAATCCTTTGCCCAAAAGTGATAAAAGGAGAACTCAAAAAATTCGATAGAACTTTTGATGAATTGCTTGGATTTTTAGTTATCCACGGAATGCTTCATTTGAAAGGAATGGAACATGGTAGTACAATGGAGGAAAGCGAGAACAAGTATGATAAGAAATATTTCCGTCGGCATAGATGTGGGCTCGTCCATGACGCGTGTCGTGGTCGGAGAATTTTTGAAAGGAGAAAAAAAACCTAGGATTATTGGTATTGGTGAAAGTATCACCCAGGGCCTTCGACATGGTTATGTGGTAAATGAGACATTAGCAAAAAATTCCATTGAGAGAGCCATTCTTCAAGCTGAAAATTCTTCCGGGGTAAAAATAAAACGCGCTTTTGTTTCGCTCTCCGGCACTACCCTGCGTGGAGAAATGAGTTCTGGTGAAACGATTATCACAAAAGCCGACGGCGAGGTAACCAATCTAGATATCAACAAGGCTCTGCAGGATTGCGAAGATAATTTAAGCATCGGTAATAAAAAAATTGTGCACATGTATCCTGTTTCTTTTCGACTGGACGGGAAAGAAGTATTGGGGCGGCTAGATGGCATGCGTGGAACAAAGCTTGAAGCAAAAGCCTTTTTTGTCACATATTCTAACGTTCATTTGGAAGATTTGCTTGGAATTATAGCCAGCGCCGGAGTCGAAGCCATAGATGTTATCGCCTCCCCGGTAGCCATTGGTAATTTTATTTTATCCGAAAAGCAAAAAATTGTCGGGGTCGCCCTAGTAAACATTGGAGACCAAACTACTTCACTTTCGGTTTTTGAAAACGGGTTGCTTATTTCAGTTCACACTTTTTCGATAGGGTCTTCCGACATTACGAACGACATTGCTCTCGGATTTAAGATTCCTCTTGAAAAAGCTGAGAATTTAAAACTTGGAAAACTCGAAGAAGAATTTTCAAAAAAGAAATTGGATGAAATTGTTGAGGCACGTTTGTGTGATATCTTTGAATCAATAGAGAATAATTTGAAAAAAATAAAAAGAGCCGAGTTGTTGCCTGCGGGAATCGTATTTGTGGGTGGCGGGGCAAATATACCAAGTTTGGTTGAATTATCAAAAACCACCCTGAAACTTCCCTCCTGCATTGGAACAACAGACTTTTTTGGCAACAGCAAAACAAAGCTACGTGACTCATCCTGGTTTGCCGCGCTGGGACTTTTAGTTTCAGGAAAGGATGGAGGAAATTACCCTGATAGTTCTTTCAAAAATATTTTCAAAGACCTAAAAAATACAATAAAATCAAGCATAAAACAGCTAATGCCATAAATGCTTTTCGAGAGAAGAAAAGGAGCAAAATCAGAAACTTTGCTTTTTTTTGTGCTAGTGTTAGTATGTTTTTATACAAGTTAAATCTTTATTAAGCTAAAATTATGCCAAAAATAAATCAAGAGATACAGAGTTTCGCTCGCATTATGGTAATCGGAATCGGAGGGTCGGGAAAAAACGCCGTAAACCATATGATAAATTCTAAGGTCAAAGGTGTCTCTTTTATTTGCATGAATACAGATACTCAAGATTTACATCACTCGCTGGCGGAGAAAAAAATTCACATCGGAAAAAATTTAACAAAGGGTTTGGGTGCGGGCATGGATCCGGAAATCGGAAAGAAGGCAGCAGAAGAAACCAAATCTGAAATTCAGGATGTAGTAAAAGGGGCAGACATGATCTTTCTTGCTTGCGGTATGGGAGGAGGAACAGGCACAGGAGCAGCTCCAATCGTCGCGAGAGCTGCTAAGGAGCAAGGAATTCTCACTGTTGCCGTCACCACCAAGCCATTCTTTTTTGAAGGCAATCATCGAATGAGAATTGCTGAAAAAGGCATTGAAGAACTCGCAAAGGAAGTGGACGCAATTATTGTTATTCCAAACGACAAATTGCTACAGCTAGCCGAAAAGGACACTAATTTTAAAGATGCTTTCATGAGATGTGACGATGTGCTTCGTCAAGCAGTAGAAGGCATTTCTGACCTCATTACAATGCCAGGCGTTATAAATGTTGATTTTGCGGACATTAAGGCGGTTATGGCCAATGCAGGTTCCGCCTTGATGGGTATAGGAAGCGCTTCCGGTGAAAAAAGAGCTGAAACATCTGCGCTTGCTGCTATCAACTCCCCTCTACTCGAAGTCTCTATTCATGGAGCCAAAGGCGTATTGTTCGCTATCTCTGGCGGAGAGGATTTGACCATTAACGAAATTCAAGAAGCAGCAAAAATAATTACCGAATCAATCGACAAAGAGGCAAAGGTTATCTTTGGAACAATTCGCGATGAAAAATTAAAAAAAGGAGAAATAAAAGTCACCGTTATAGCTACCAACTTTCCTGCCGACTTGCCACGTAAAAATCTTTTTAGCGGAACGATTAGCGGACAACTTTTAAAAGATGAAAGCCCGGCTGTGGTAAAAAAGGAGATTCATAATAGCCTTCAGAATGGAAGCCTGAACGGCAATGACTTTATTAAAAAACCGGAAAAAAAAGAAGTAAAAGAAGAAATAATCGAAGATGACGGAGACGACTGGAGCGCAGTGCCAGCCTTTTTAAGACGTAATAAAAAATAAAAATAACATTACAAAAGCCCCGCCAATGACGGGGCTTTTGTAATGAACTTGACGCATAGTGTATAATAAAAAGATGATATACGATTTAATAATTATTGGGGGTGGTCCAGCCGGTAGCGCGGCAGCGGTTTACGCCGCAAGGAAAAGATTAAAAACACTTTTCATTACCAAGGATTGGGGCGGGCAAAGTATCGTTTCGGAACAAATATATAATTGGATTGGAAGTCCTTCTATCCCAGGAGCAGAGCTCGCAGAAAATCTTAAAAAACACGTATTCGCTAATGCCGGTAATGATCTAGAAATAAAAGAAGGACAAAAAGTAAGTCTTGTAACAAAAAACGAGAACGGGTTCTTAGCAAAAACAGAAAGTGGCGAAGAATTTGTAACAAAAACAATTTTGATTACTACCGGTAGTGGTCGCAGAAAACTTGAAGTAAAAAATGCAGACAGGCTTGAGCACAAAGGACTCACCTACTGTGCATCGTGTGATGGTCCGCTTTTTGCCGACATGGAGGTAGCAGTTATCGGTGGAGGTAACGCTGCTTTCGAAAGCGCCGCACAACTTTTGGCATATTGCAAATCTGTTACTTTAATAAATAGAAGTGACACCTTTAGAGCAGATGAGATTACTGTGGAGAAAATCCTAAAAAATCCTAAAATAAAAGTTCTCAAAAACGTTGAAATTCTTGAGATAAAAGGTGATAAATTTGTGGATGGAATAATTTACAAAGACGGTAATGGTAGCGAACAAAAAGAATTGAAGGTTTCCGGCATCTTTGTAGAAATCGGACAAATACCAAATACAAATTTTATAAAAGATTTGGTTCCACTTGATAAAATAGGCAGAATAAAAATCGATGCTTGGTCTCAAAAGACAGAAGTTCCCGGTATTTGGGCGGCGGGAGATTGCACCAATATTTTGTATCATCAAAACAACATTGCAGCCGGCGACGCCGTACGCGCACTAGAAGATATCTATTTGGCAATACACACTAAATAAATATTCAAAAACTTGTTTTAGGCACAGACATTTGGCGGTTTAATTAATTGATAATTGGCCAGAAATTC
>JBBIUG010000021.1:0-10326 GCA_037440325.1 Candidatus Nomurabacteria bacterium
CGAAAAGACTGTACCGTTTAAACCAGAGCCCGGTAGACCAGTTTATTGCAAAGAATGTATTGCGAAAATAAAATCCGGAGAACTTAAGGTGCAAAAAGGTTCTGAAAATCAAATCAAATATGACGATTCTAGCTTTTACAAGCCTCTGGCAGATTTAGGCATAGAGTTTGAGCAAAAAGAGAGCGGAAAAATCGGAGAAAACAACAGACACAACGATAGAGACCGTGTCCGCGGACCTGCGACCTCGGGAAAAAATAAACCTCCTATAACGAATAAGTCTAAACCAGCAAATAAACCAGGAATGTTTAATGCCATCAAAAAAGTTTTTAACAATAAGCCGAAAGAAAATAATGCGCTGAAAGAAGTTCTTAAAAAAACACTTGAGACAACACCCAACAAGGTTGGCATAACCAGAGATAATCCAGAGCCGGTATCGCTAGATATTTTAAAGAATCAAACAAAAGAAGTAATAAAAAATATTTCTAAGCCGAACGACAGAGCAGCAAGTATAGAAAATATGGGTAAATTAAAAGATTTAATATCTGCAAAATCCAAAGAATTTGAATTGCCAGAAATCCCTCCTGAGGCACCAAGTCCTACGACTTTGCCACCAGCAACTCCGCCAACACCAACTACGGAGCCTCCAAAAACAGCAAAAGAAGTACCGGAAGACGTTCTGAAAAGAATATTGGAATAGAATCATGAAAAGCGAAACGAAAAATTGCCAAAATTGTAAAAACGATTTTACTATTGAGTCGGAGGATTTTCTTTTTTATGAAAAAATCAAGGTCCCTCCGCCGACGTTTTGTCCGGAGTGTAGATCCCAGATGAGATTATGTTTCAGAAATGAAAGGTGTTTCTACAAAAGAAATTGCGACAGCTGTGGAAAAAACATTATCTCAATGTATAGTCCCAGCAAGCCATATTTAAATTATTGTCCGGAATGCTGGTGGAGCGACAAGACAGACAACAAGATTCATGGGATGGATTATAACCCCGACAAAGATTTTTTTGATCAATTTAGAGAACTTTCTTTAAAAGTTCCTAGAGAATCTTTGATTATAGCAAGGAATGTTGATTGTAATTATTTAAATCTAACGGCTGACAACAAAAGTTGTTACATGATAATTGAAAGTTCCAATAATCAAGATTGCATAAATTGTTATTGGATACAACTTTCAAAAAATTTGGTAGATTCTTCTTTTACCAACAAAGTTGAATTATCCTACGAGGTGGATGATTGTTCTGACAGCTTCGGGCTAAGTTTTTCTAAGGGTTGCTATAGTTGTTTAAATAGCGCTTTCTTGCTCGATTGTCGTGGTTGCACAGACTGTCTGGGGTGTATTAACTTAAGGCAGAAAAAATATAATATTTTCAATGAACAATTTACCAGGGAGGAATATGAAGAGAAATTAAAAAGTTACAAGCTCGATACTTATTCTGGAGTAGAAGAGTTCAAAAAGAAATTTGTCGATTTTGCTAAAGATAAACCAAGAAAATTTGCTGAAGTATCAAACATCATTAACTCTACTGGGAATTATATGACTGATGTAAAGAATAATCGTTCTTGTTTCCATTCATATGATGCTGAAGACAATGCATATTCTGAGCATGTTTGGAGGGGGGCTAAAGATTGCGTTGATTGTAGTACTGCTGGGCGTTCGGCAGAGTTAATTTATAATTCCTTAAACATGGGCATGCAAGTAGCAAGTGCTATTTGTTGTTTTGAGTGTTGGAGTTCACAATTTATGGACTATTGTATAAGCTGCCCGAGCTCCAATAATTGTTTTGGTTGTATTGGTTTAGAAAAAAGTTCATATTGTATTCTAAATAAGCAGTATTCAAAAGAAGAATACAAAAAAATAAGATCAGAAATTATTGAAAGACTCACCAAAGAAGGGAAGTACGGGAACTTTTTTCCACGTGATATTTCAACTTTCGGCTATAACGAATCATCCGCTGTAGATCAATTTCCCTTAACCAAGGAAGAAGCGATTGCGCAAGGATACAAATGGGAGGACACACTGAGGGGAACTTTCGGTCAGGAAACGATTAATTGGCAAAATTTTCCGGATTCTATTTTAGATTTGCCAAAAGACTTTGACGTGAATAAGGAGATATTTGTTTGTCTCGAGTGTAAAAAAAATTACAGAATAATTGGTAACGAATTAACTTTTTACCAAAGGATGGGTATCCCTATTCCCAGAAACTGTCCAGAATGTCGTCACGTAAGGCGCTTTAAAAACAGAGGACCGAACAAACTTTGGCATAGACAATGCATGTGTGAGAAATATACTCATGATCATAAGGGTCGCTGTCCCGTCGAATTTGAGACATCCTATGCACCTGAACGACCCGAGATAGTTTATTGCGAGAAATGTTACCAAAAAGAGGTGTACTAATATGAAAAGCGAAACTAAAACATGTCAGAACTGTAAAAACGATTTCACTATTGAGTCGGAGGATTTTCTTTTTTATGAGAAAATTAAAGTTTCACCACCTACCTGGTGTTCTCAGTGTCGTCTTTGTCGGAAATTAATTTTTAGAAACGAAAGTAGTTTATATCATCGCACGGACAATATCGCCAGTGCCGATTCTCCCAAGATTATTTCTATGTATTCTGAAGACAAAAAATTAACTGTCTGTGATCATAAGTTCTGGTGGAGCGATAAGTGGGACGCATATTCCCATGGTAAAGAATACGATTTTTCCAAACCCTTTTTTGAACAAATGAAAGAATTAATTGCACAAGTACCTTGGCCCAATTTAATGAACTGGAACGCCATTAATAGTGATTATTGCAATTACACAACCGATAATAAAAACTGTTATTTGGTTTTTGGCGGAGACTTCAACGAGGATTGTTTATATTCAAAATTTAATTTTCGTTCCCAAAATAGTCAGGATTTATATTGGGTGAATAAATGCAATTTATGCTATGAATGTATTGATGTCGAAGAAAGTTACAAAGTTTTTTTTGCCAAGAACGTAAAAGGATGTTCAAACTGCATGTTTATGTTTGATTGTTCAAATTGTAACGATTGCGTAGGATGTGTTGGCCTGCGCAATAAAAACTTCTGCATATTTAATAAACAGTATTCAAAAGAAGAATACAAAAAACTTATTGAAGAATTTAAACTTAATACAAGAACCGGAATAAATCAGTTCTCACAAAAATTTTATAATTTTAAGTTAAAATTTCCCCATAAGTATGCCAACATATTAAAATCTATAAATTGTACCGGTGATAATATTTTAGGAAGCAAAAACTGTATAAATTGTTTTGAAATAGATACAGATGGAAAAGATCTCAAAGATGTCGCTTTTGGTGGTTGGGGAGCGCGTGACGCTAATTCTGTTTGTCATTTTGGGCATAATGCAGAGTTGTCATATGATTCAATTGGTGTATTTTCTGATTCTCAAAATGTTAAATTTTCGTTATTCCAACCATCTTCGATGGATGTTTCTTACTCATACAATTGCCCATCAAGTTCGCACTTGTTTGGCTGTGTTGGAATAAAAAAGGGAGAATATGCCATTTTAAATAAAAAATACACTAAAGAAGCATACGAAGAATTGGTGCCTAAAATAATTGAACACATGTACAAAATGCCCTACATTGATAGTATAGGTAGGTCACACGGGTACGGAGAGTTTTTACCAATAGATCTTAGTCCGTTTTGTTACAACGAAACAGTTGCTCAAGAGTACTTTCCGCTTACCAAAGAAGAAGCATTAATTAGTGGATATAAATGGAAAGATGCAGAAAAAAGAAATTTCTCAATTGAGATGGAAAGTAATGAGATACCGGACGACATTAAGGACGTAAGTGACAATATTTTAGGTAAGGTTTTGGGTTGTGAACACAAGGGTAAGTGTAATGAGCAATGCACTGAAGTTTTCAAAATTATTCCACAAGAACTTCAATTTTATAAAAGACTAAATTTGCCTCTACCAAACTTGTGTTATAGGTGTAGGCATCATAAAAGACTAAAACAAAGAAATCCGTTAAAACTCTGGCATAGACAATGTATGTGCGAAAAAGATACCCATGGCCACAAGGGTCGTTGTCTTGTAGAATTTGAGACTTCTTACGCACCAGACCGTCCCGAGATAGTCTATTGTGAGAAATGTTATCAGAAAGAAGTGTACTAAATATTGTTTACTGTTCGATAGGTTGCCACAATAGCGGCTGTTTCACCACGGAGGGTTAGATTTCCAAGAGACGTGAGTGTGTATCCAGAATTTTTTGCCGATTCTATTTCATTTTCCGTAAAACCACCTTCTGGTCCCACAAAAATATTTGAATTTTTTGCACTTTTGTTTGGTTTGTAATTATCTTCGACGAGATGAAAAATAATTTTTTCATCAGCTTCCTTTTCTGTTAATGCTTCCCTAAAATTTAAGATAGGGGATAAGCTTGGCACAGTGCTCCTACCGCACTGCTCGCTTGCCTCAATGATTATTTTTTTTAGACGTTCGATATTTAAGCCGGTTTTTATGGTTCTTTCGGTAATTATCGGAGTGATGGTTGCAACTCCAACTTCAACCGCTTTTTGCACCGCTAATTCAAAATTTTCTTTCTTTAAGATTGCCAAATATAAATTTACGATTTTATCGTTATCATTTTTTTTCATTATATTTTCAATTTTGCACAAAATTTCATTTTTTTGCATGGAAATTATGCTAGTCTCAGCTTCATTGCCCTTACCGTCAGAAAGAATAATTTTATTTCCAATTTCAAATCGCAAAACAGCCTTTATTTGCTTGATAATTTCAGGATTTAAGATTTTTACCTCATTTTTTGACAAATTATAATCGCCGATAAACCTATGTAATTTCATGCTTAATATGATATACTAGAAAGACAAATCTGCAAAATTTATGCCTAAACCGAACCGGGTGCAAATAATCAAATACGGTCCGCCTCCGCCAGAGCTACCGGTTTTTGGGAAAGTTAAACCGGAAGATGTTTCTTTTATTGGACGTACAAATTACGTAGCTTCTCTCGAAGAGAAGAAGTTTATTTTCGGTATTAAGCGTGTCGATCGACGAAGACATCTTTATATTATCGGAAAGTCAGGCGTTGGTAAAACCAAACTAATGGAGCTTATGCTACGCCAAGACATCACCTATGGCCACGGTCTATGTCTGATTGATCCGCACGGCGATGTCATAGACGCAATACTGGACTATATCCCAAAAGAACGTATCGATGACGTGTGTATTATAGATCCGACCGATCTTGATTTCCCCACCTCTTTCAATCCGCTCGCGAACGTTGACCCGATGTTTAAGTTTCAGTTGACCCAAGGATTGATCGAAGTTTTTCAGAAACAATTCGGAGCCAACTGGACACCTAGGCTCGAGCACGTCTTTCGTTTTACTTGTTTGGCGCTACTTGATTATCCGCATGCCACTATGCGCGGAATGATCTCTTTGCTGACAGACAGAAATTATAGGCAGAAAGTGATCGAAAGTATTACCGATGATATGGTAAAAAGATTCTTCGCTATTGAATATGCTGACTGGTCTGAGAAATTTGATACGGATGCAATCATCCCGCTTGTAAACAAGCTTGGCCAGTTTCTCTCAGACCCCTTGCTTCGAAATATTTTTGGACAAAAGCAAAATAAAATTGATATCAGTAAATTGATGAATGAACAAAAAATTATTTTGATCAATCTTTCGAAGGGTAGGCTCGGCGAAGAAAATTCTTCTTTTTTGGGTTCAATCTTTCTAACGAAAATAAAGCAAGCAGGTATGGAGCGCGCCGCCATTCCGGAGAAAGAGCGCAAAGATTTTTATGTATATGTAGATGAGTTTCAGAACGTCGTGACCCAAACCTTTGAAAATATTTTGTCGGAAGCGAGAAAGTATGGCCTCAACCTTACTATGGCGCATCAATATGTCGGACAAATTATTCCGAAAGTGCACCAGGCGGTACTCGGCAACTGCGGAAGCATTATAACTTTTCGTATTGGTGGCGATGACGCAGTAAAATTAAAACCAGAATTCGCGCCACTTTTTGAGGTCAAGGACATGATCAATCTTGCCGTCGGAGAAATATATATCAAAATGACTATTGATGGAGAGTCATACGACCCATTTTCCGCTGAAACTCTTCAAGTACTTCCACCGACGCATCCGTCTTATAGAGAAGAAATAGTGGCTGCTTCTAGGGAAAAATATTCTATCTCAAAAAATGATGCAGCGAAACTAATTGCCGAAGAAGAGTCTACTATCATTCGAAGCGCAGAAGAAAAAGCAATTATTGAAGGGAAAAATAGAAAAAATGGGAAAAATGAAAACGATGAAGACGAGGGCGAGCTCAAAACTTCACAAGAAGCCGAACCGATGATATAATCGGCTTCAGCGAAAAATCATATTAAAACAATAGTATCATTTTATGAATAAAGATTATTACAATATTTTAGGAGTGGACAAAAAAGCCTCAAAAGACGAAGTGAAAAAGGCTTTTTATAAGTTGGCGCAAAAATATCATCCTGACAAAAAAGGCGGCGATGAAAAGAAATTTAAGGAAGTAAACGAGGCTTATCAGGTGCTCTCAAACGACGCTAAACGTTCAAAATATGACCAATACGGAGCTGGTTTTGAAAATATGGGGGCTCAGGGCGGATACGGCAGGGGCCAGGGCGGATTTGAAGGTTTTGATTTCTCTGGTTTTCAAAACGGCAATGCTGATTTCGATTTTGGCAATCTAAACGACATATTCAGTGATTTCTTTGGCGGTGGTATGGGAGGAGGAAGACAGCAACAAAGAAGAGGGCGAGATATTTCTACTGAAATACAAATTTCTTTTTCTGATTCCATCTTTGGGATAACTAGAAAAGTTTTGATTACCAAAACCTCTAATTGTCTTACTTGTAATGGTTCTGGTGCCAAGGTTGGAACCAAAATGGAAACCTGTAAACATTGCAACGGACAAGGGAAAATTCACGAACAAAAAAGAACTATTTTCGGAACTATTGCTAATACAAAAATCTGTGAAGTTTGCTTAGGCGCAGGGCAAGTGCCTCATGAATTGTGTGAAAAGTGTAAAGGAAAAGGAGTGCTTCGCCGTGAAGAAGAAATTTCAATTGTCATTCCTGCCGGTATCCGTGATGGTGAAATGGTACGCATGTCTGGTCTCGGAGAAGCTATTTCTAAAGGAACAGCGGGGGATTTGTATATAAAAATAAATGTGACGACACATCACATATTTAAGCGAGAAGGGAATGATCTCACGATGAATTTAAATCTGAAACTCTCCGATGCGCTTTTAGGCACAAAGCACACCATTCAAACCCTAGACGGAGAGATAGAAGTAACAATTCCAGAAGGAGTTACTATGAACGAAATCCTCCGCGTGAGAGGGAAGGGAGTTCTCCATGGTAAAGGCAAGCGTGGCGATTTATTGATAAAGCTAAATATCAAACTTCCGGGTAAACTTTCTCGCAAATCTCGCGAGATAGTAGAAGAATTAAAAAAAGAGGGAATATAGTATACTGTTTAGTATGTTCCCTGAACAAATTATTTTCATTGGAATTTTAATAAATTTATTCTGCTCTTTTTGGTATATCAAAAATACTTTAAAAGGAGATACAAAACCGAACCCTGTTTCCTGGTTTATTTGGTCGCTTGCGCCCTTTGTCGGAGTATTTTTACAACTTAGAGCCGGAGCTGGGTGGTCGGTGATGGGTGTTTTTATGGCTGGTTTTGCACCCCTTCTTATTGTTATTTTTTCGTTATTTAGAAGAAACAGATTTTGGAAAATACGACCCTTTGACATAGTGTGCGGATTTTTTTCTATTTTGGCTTTAATCATTTATGTTGCAACAAGTAATGTAGCCGTCTCTATTGTTTTTGCTATTTTGAGCGATTTTTTAGCTTACATTCCTACTTTTGTTAAAACATGGAAAAATCCTGAAACAGAAACAAGCTCCGTATATTTGGCTGGAATAATTAATAATATTTTGTCGTTATTAATTATTAAAAACTGGTTCTTTACCATATATTCTTTCCAAATATATTTAATATTAGGGAATCTAGTAGAAGTATTTTTTATCTATCGCAAGAGAATTTTTCGGCCGAAAACTATTTCTTAAATCTTTTTTGGAATTTATTTGCAATGATTGTGTAGGCAAGCTCCGCGGCGCCGTATTCGGTAAGAACAGAACCGGAGATGGGGGATACTTCCACAATATCTGCCCCAATTAATCCTGCTTTTTTGATTGCTTTTTCCAGTAGCTCTATTCCATACCACCATTCAAGTCCTCCTTGGACAGGGGTGCCCGTGCCGGGCATATGAGCTGGATCAAAACCGTCCACATCTATAGTGATGTAAAGATATTTAGTCTTGATGCTTTTCAAAATTTTCGTGATAGTGGGAATTTTTCTATTTCCCCACTCGAAAACAGTAACTTTGTTTTTCTTGTTACTAAAATATTTATACTCATCTTCCGAATATGTCCTTATCCCAACCTGAACAATGTTATATCCCAATTCGCTTGCTCGGCGCATCACGGTCGAGTGTGCGAGGGTAGAAGGGTTTTCGCTATAATCACTGTCGTCGTTCCTAAGATCACAATGCGCATCGATTTGGAGAATCGTTACGTCTTTCGGATTGTATTTCAAAGACAGTGCTTGAAAAACTCCAACAGAGACAGAGTGTTCACCGCCGAGTAGAAAAATGAACTTATTTTTTTCTATAAGTTTTTTTGCGCTGTTATTTATTTTTTCTAATGCTTGGGCAGGGGATAAGTTCGTTATGTTGTCTAAATATTGATGAGAAATTTTTACAAAATCATTAACTTTCATCTTGAATTTTCTATTGAAAAATTCTATTTGTGTATCCAGGCATTGGATTACTTTTTCTGGGCCATAGACCGTCCCTTTATGTGAGGAAGCGGTTTTCTCATAAGGTGCCGACAACAAAACAACGTCCGCTTTTTCTATTTCTTTTTCATTAATGATTGTTTTTATCATCCCAGTTAGAAAATTAAATGAATAATGTTAAATGGTGACTTTTTGCCCGTTGATTTTCTAACGGGACAGGTATATACAGACTAGCATTGTATATTTTTAATGCAAACTATATTTTATTTATTTTTTGTCCTTCGGGCGTGTCTTTCACTTCATAACCAAGCGAATATATTTTTTCTCTTATTTCATCGGATTTTTTAAAATCTTTATCTAGACGAGCTTGCTCGCGCCCTTCAGCTAGTTTCAGAATTTCTTCTGGGATTATTTCTTTTTTAAGATTTTCAAAACCTAAGCCTAAAACTTTATCAAAATCTAAAATAGTGGCTTTTTTATCCGAAGCAGACATGTTTTCATCTTTTGCCACATCCCAAAGCAATGCCAAAGCACGAGGTGTATCCAGGTCGTCTTCTATGTATTCTTTGAATTTATTTTGATATTCCCTGTGAACATGTCCAATATCGTTTCCGAGGTCTAAAAATAGCCCATATAGGCGTTTTAAGGCTGTTTCTGCACCTTCTAGCGCTTCCCAGACGAAGTTCACTCGAGTGCGATAATTAGCCATTAAAAGCCAAAATCTATATGCCACCGGGTCAATGCCTTTTGTTATTAAATCCCTTAGAGTGTAAAAATTATTAAAAGATTTAGCCATTTTTTTCTGATCAACTAAAACCCATTCGTTGTGCATCCAATATTTTACAAATTTTTTTCCGGTTGCGCCCTCTGATTGAGCAATTTCATTTTCGTGATGAGGAAAGATGTTATCTACTCCGCCGGTGTGTATATCAATTTCTTCCCCTAGGTTTTTAATAGACATGGCGGAACATTCGATGTGCCAGCCCGGGCGCCCCTTGCCTAATTCTGTATCCCAAAATACATCTCCATCTTTCTCATCCCAGGCTTTCCAAAGCGCGAAGTCTTGCGCATTTTCTTTTTCGTATTCGTCGGAAGCAATTCTACCGCCGGCATTTTCTTTTTGGTTTTCCAAAACTAAATGAGAAAGTTTACCGTAATCTTTAAATTTTTTAATGTCAAAATACACAGAGCCATCCTTGCTTTTATAAGCAAGTCCTTTTTCTAAAAGTTTTTTTATTATTTCCACCATTTCGGAAATATAGTCAGTGGCCTTTGTGAATTTCGTCGGCTTTAGAATATTGAGAGACTTAATATCTTTAAAAAATTCTTCCGAATAAAACTCTGTGAAGTCTTTCAGTGTTTTACCTTCTTTTTGGGATTCGCGAATAGTTTTATCATCAACGTCGGTCAAGTTCATAATATGCTTGACCCTGTATCCATCATAAAGCAACGCCCTTTCCAAAATATCGGCGAAAACATATGCTCGAT
>JBBIUG010000022.1:0-9462 GCA_037440325.1 Candidatus Nomurabacteria bacterium
GTTGTTCATGGCGACCTTCTTCTGCTTCCTGGTCTTGTCCGTCCTCGACCTTGCGCTAAAATTCGCCATTCCAGGCCTCCTTGGGTTGGGGTTGCCTTGCACTCTAGTTGAATGAAATAGGAACCCTCCCTCCTTTCTAGGGTATATTATAACATATCAAGGAAATAAAGCAAGCATCAAAAATCCCCAAGACTTTGGGGATTTTTGATATATTAGTTATTTTATTTATTCTTTCCGGTTCTTCTGCGAGAAACAATGAAAACGTTTGAATATTTCTTTGGTCTCCTGGACTTTCTTCCTCCAGTAACCTTTCCCCAACGAGTCTTCGGTCTTTTGGTTCCTCTGCCTTGCCTGCCTTCTCCTCCTCCATATGGATGGTCTACCGGGTTCATGGCAGTTCCTCGAACTGTTGGCTTTATTCCTTTCCAACGACTGCGTCCTGCTTTACCATAATTTTCCAAATGATGTTCTTCGTTAGAAATAGTACCCACAGATGCCCAACAATTTTCGTTTATTTTACGAACCTCCGTAGAAGGCATTTTTAAGTTTGTATATCCGTCGGCGTTAGCCACAACTTGAGCAAAAATTCCAGCGGAACGACCGATCTTCGCTCCACCCATCGGCTTGATTTCAATATTATAAACAAAAGTTCCAACTGGGATATTCTTAAGAGGCAACCTGTTGCCAACAGAAAGAGGAGCGTTCGGAGAAACAACAAAAGTATCTCCAGGCTTAACCCCTTTCGGCAATACTACGTATCTTTTTTCTCCATCTTTGTAAACAGCCAATCCGATAAAAGCGCTGCGATTCGGATCATATTCAACAGATTTTATTTTTGCTGGAATTTCTTTTTTGTTATAAAGGAAATCAACCATTCGGTACAAACGCTTGTGCCCACCCCCTTTGTGCATGGTAGTAACACGGCCCTGACTATTTCTGCCGACCGATCGCCTGAATCCATAAGTAAGAGACTTCTCGGGAGTAGACGTAGTCAAAACCCCACGATAATTCACGTTCGTCATTTGTCTCCTTGATTTACTTGTTGGTTTATATGTCTTCATATTTTTCTATTGTTCAAATTAAACAAAATCAATTTTGTCACCCTTTTTCAAATACACAAAAGCTTTGCGACCTCCTCCGCGTACGCCTGCCCTGCCCCGAGACATAATGTTTTTTCTTGGGATAGTAAGAACGTTTACTTTTGTAGGATGCACTTTATACAAAGTGAAAATAGCCTTCTTGATTTCGGCCTTGGTGGCAGATTTTGCGATATCAAAGGTATAAACATTCTGCTCAGCATTGAAAGATGCTTTTTCGGTAATTCTTGGATTTTTAATAATCTGTGTGTTCATAAATAAATTATCCTCTGGCTTCTAAAAATTTAACTGCTTCGGTTGGGTTTTCTATCAAAAGATATTGGTGGCTTAGGACATCAAGCGGATTTAAGTTTTTAAGAAAAACCATTTCTAATTGCGGTAAATTTCTAAAACTTTTTTCTGCTTTTTCGTTACGTTCAAATAGCGCTGTCAAAACCCGCGGTTTTTTGGAAGTGGCTAATGGTTTGAAGCCAGAAGCTTTCGCTAGGCTTTGCATTACTTTTAGAGCGTCTTTAGTCTTGATGTTAGAAGTGGAAAGAGTATCAACAAAAACGATTTCTCCATCTTTGAATTTTTTGGAAAGCACAGAGAAAAGAGCTTGCGCGCGCATTTTCTTGGAAACCTTTCTTTTATAGTTTTTATCTGAAAGTGGTCCATGAGTAACACCTCCACCTACCCAAATAGGAGATCTACTAGAACCATGACGAGCTCGTCCGGTTCCTTTTTGTTTCCATGGTTTCTTTCCTCCTCCACGAACTTCTCCACGGTCTTTGGTGTCGGCGGTTCCGGCACGCTTGTTCGAGCGCATGCCTTCTACTACTTGATGAACTAGGTCGGCTCGCCATTTAGCAGCGAAAACTTTCGCAGGCAATGCGATTGTTCCAGCTTCTCCACCTTTTTGATTGTATATTTTTGCTTCCATATTATTATCTCTGTACTATTTCAACTAAGGTTCCCTTTTTTCCGGCAATAGCGCCTTTTACCAGTAATAAATTGTTTTCTTTATCTACAAAAACAACTTTCAAATTCTTTTGGGTGACGCGATCAGATCCCATGCGTCCTGCCATGCGCATTCCTTTCGGAACGTGGGTTCGAAGTCCACCACCGATACTCCCTGGCTCTCTTTCTGAGTGTTTTTGTCCGTGAGTACGCGGGCCACCGGAGAATCCATGTCGCTTTACAACACCTTGGAATCCTTTACCCTTTGAAATACTTGATACTATTATCTTGTCCCCCGGCGCGAAGGCTCCGACCTCAATCGTATCTCCTTCTTTTACTTCGATCTTGTCGCTAGGTTTCAATCTAAATTCTTTTAAGGTCTTATAGAATGCGCCCTTCATTGCTCCGGCACTTCCTTTGGTTACTCTTTCTTTCTTTTGTGTTCTGAAACCAACTTGGACAGAGTCATAGCCGTCTTTGGATTTCTCGAAGATTCTGGTAACGGTTATTCCGGGCACAGAAACTATGGTCACAGGAAAAACTGTTCCGTCCTCGGAGAAATACTCAGCCATATTTTCTTTTGTTCCAAGTATGAATTTCATAAATTTACATCATTTTTACATCAATATCGACTCCGGAAGGAAGCGAAAGATTAGTAAGGGCCTCTACGGTCTTTGCGTTTGGGTTTATTATGTCAATCAATCGTTTGTGCACTCTTATTTCAAATTGTTCTCGTGTGTTTTTGTAAATAAAAGGAGAACGATTGACGGTATATTTTTTTATTTCGGTTGGTAATGGTACGGGACCAACGATAACAGCATCATAACGAGTAGCGGTGTCCATAATTTGTTTGATAGAGGCATCCAATATCTTGCTCTCGTAAGCTCGAACTCGGATGCGAAGCACTACCTTGCCTTCAGCCTTTTCTTTTTTAAGAGAAACTTTCTGAGCCTTGGGCGCCTTGGCGGCTTTCACTACTTTTGGCTTTTTTATTTTTGTGTCTGTTGTTGTCATGAATTTGTTTTAAAGAACGTCCCTTTGATAAACCATTATCCAAGAATTTTTACAACCACCCCTGCCCCGACAGTCTTGCCTCCTTCACGGATAGCAAATTTTTGTGCTTCCTCTAGGGCGACCGGAGTAACTAATTTAACTGTAAGTTTTGCGGTGTCTCCAGGCATAACCATCTCTACACCGTCTGCAAGAGTAACATCACCAGTAACGTCTGTCGTTCGAATATAGAACTGAGGTTTGTAACCCTTGAAGAATGGAGTATGACGTCCACCTTCTTCTTTCTTCAAAACGTAAATTTCGCAAGTAAAGTTGTCGTGCGGGGTAACGGTTCCTGGTTTTGCTAAAACCTGTCCGCGGGTGACATCTTCTTTCTTCAAACCTCGAAGAAGCACACCAGCGTTGTCGCCAGCCATACCTTCTTGAAGATTTTTGTTGAACATTTCAATACCAGTAACGGTTGTTTTCTGGGTTGGTTTGATTCCAACGATTTCAACTTCTTCTCCAACCTTTACTACTCCTCTTTCGATTTTACCGGTAACTACTGTACCACGACCTTCGATAGAGAAGATGTCTTCTACTGGCATAAGGAATGGTTTGGTAGTATCACGTTCTGGCACAGGAATGTAGGTATCAAGAGCGTTGGTAAGTTCAAGGATTTTCTTTGCCCATTCATCATCAAGAGATTTTGCTTCGAGGGCCTTTAGAGCGGAACCACGAATAACTGGAGCATTTGCGCCATCAAAACCTTGTTTGGTTAGAAGTTCACGAATTTCTTCTTCAACTAAGTCGATCATGTCTTTATCGTCAACCATGTCGCATTTGTTTAAGAATACAATCATCTTTGGCACACCAACTTGTTTTGCCAAAAGAACGTGTTCACGAGTTTGTGGCATAGCACCATCAGTAGCAGCAACCACTAAAATTGCACCGTCCATTTGAGCGGCACCGGTGATCATGTTTTTGATGTAGTCAGCGTGTCCTGGAGCATCGATGTGCGCGTAGTGACGAGAGTCAGTAGCGTACTCATTGTGAGAAATGTTAATGGTGATTCCACGAGCTTTTTCTTCTGGAGCGTTGTCGATTTGATCAACTCCACGTAGACGAACAGTCTTTCCTGCCATGTTTAACACATGCAAGATCGCAGCGGTCAGGGTGGTCTTTCCATGATCGACGTGACCGATGGTGACAACATTGATGTGCGGCTTATCTCTCTTAAATTCTTCTGCCATATTATTGTTGATTAATAATCAAAACTCAGCATACGAGAACCAGTTGCTAAGGCTTAATTACTAACTTAAATTAAAAAACCATAATAAAAACTGCAGAAAGTGCAGTTATCAAGATAATAGCAAATAGAAAAATAAAGTCAAATAAAAAAACAAGGAAAGATTTTTAAGGGGTTTCGAGCGCGACGGCGCGAGAATTTCAAGATTTTTTAAGCTTCAAAAAATCTGTACCGGCAAAAATCTTTCCTTGTTTTAATACTTATTTTCTTGCTGCGATAATCGTTTCAGCGACGTTGTTAGGCACAATATCGTATCTGAAGAATTCCATAGTAAAACCAGCGCGTCCTTCAGTCATAGAACGGAGACCAGTCATGTAGCCGAACATTTCAGAAAGAGGAACAATCGCCTTAACTACTTTATTCATACCACGATCTTCCATCCCCTCGATAAGTCCACGCTTTGAAGAAAGGTTCCCGGTAACGTCTCCCATAAATTTCTCCGGAGTAATCACTTCAACCTTCATCATCGGCTCAAGAATGACTGGATTTGCCCTCTTACAAGCATCTTGCACGGCCATAGAAGCGGCAATTTTGAATGCCATTTCGTTGGAGTCCACTTCGTGGTAACTACCGTCCCAAAGATCAACGGAAACATTCACAATTTTAAATCCGGCCAAAATTCCACGATCGAGTCCTTCTTTAAATCCTTTTTCGCAAGGCGCGATATATTCTTGAGGAATAACGCCTCCTTTAATGCTATTTATAAATTCAAAACCTTCTGATCGTTTAGTATTCTTCGGCAAATCTTCCACTTCTTCCTTGGTAAGCATTTCCATCGGTTTAATTTTTATCTTTACGTGTCCGTAGTTTCCACGACCGCCAGATTGCTTAATATATTTTCCTTCTGCCTCAGACGTTCCGGTAATCGTTTCCCTATAAGCGACTTGTGGTTTACCGACGTTTGCCTCAACGGTGAACTCGCGTTTCATGCGATCCACAATAATTTCCAAATGAAGTTCTCCCATTCCGGCAATGATGGTCTCTCCTGTTTCTTGGTCAGTGGTAACTTTGAAAGTAGGATCTTCCTGCGCAAGACGATTGAGAGCCATACCCATTTTTTCTTGGTCTGCTTTTGTCTTCGGTTCAATACGAAGCTGAATAACTGGTTCAGGGAAAATAATTCGGTTCAATTCTATCGGATTATCTTCATCGCAAATAGTATCTGAGGTAATAGTATCTTTTAATCCAACAGCCGCGGCAATTTCTCCGGCAAAAACTTGTTTCACTTCTTCGCGGTCATTCGCATGCATTCGTAGAATTCGGCCGATGCGTTCCTTGTTGCGAGTACGTGGATTATAAACATAACTTCCTGCTTGTAAACTTCCGGAATAAACACGGAAGAAAATAATTTGTCCGACGAATGGGTCAGTCGCCACCTTGAAAGCAAGCGCAGAGAAAGGCTCAGCATCGGAAGCGCTGCGAACAATGTGTTCTTCGGTGTCGGGGTTGATTCCTGGGATAGGAGGAATATCGGTAGGAGCTGGCAAATAATCTACTACCGCGTCGAGCACGAGTTGAATACCTTTGTTTTTTAAAGCAGAACCGGCGAATACAGGAAAGAGCTCATTGGCGATTACTGCCTTACGTAGAGTTTTCTTTAACACATCAATATTCGGAATAACCCCTTCCAAATACTCTTCCATCATCGTGTCGTCTGTTTCTACAATTTTTTCGATAAGTTCGTTGCGATATTTTTCCGCATCTGCTTTCATGTTTTCGGGAATTTCTTTTTCTACAACCTTATTACCCATTTCACCCTCAAAATAATAAGCTTTCATGCGTAGAAGATCTACTACTCCTTCGTGTTTTTCTTCAAGTCCGATTGGGATCTGCATGCGAACCGCTTTTTTTGTAAGTCTATCTAAAATAGTTGCATATGAGTGTTCAAAAGAAGCACCAGTACGATCCAGTTTGTTCACCAAACAGATACGAGGCACCTTTGCTTCGTCCGCATAGCGCCAGTTCGTTTCGGATTGCGGTTCAACGCCGGCGACACCATCGAAAACGACAACAGCACCATCTAGCACGCGAAGAGATCTCTTTACCTCTACTGTAAAATCGATGTGTCCTGGGGTATCAATTATATTAAAACGATGTTTTTTTGATTTATCAGTAGGAGAAGCATAGGTAGGGGTCCAGAAACAAGTAACCGCAGCAGAAGTAATAGTAATTCCGCGTTCTCGCTCTTGTTCCATCCAGTCGGTGACGGTTTCTCCTTCATGCACCTCACCTATCTTATGCGAAACTCCAGTATAAAAAAGCACACGTTCTGTGGTGGTCGTCTTCCCTGCATCTATGTGCGCGATAATTCCAATATTCCTAACTTTTTCTAGTGGATAATCTCGTTCCATATATTTTTACCAGGCAAAGTGAGCAAAGGCTTTGTTGGCTTCTGCCATTTTGTGCGTATCATCTTTCTTTTTAATAGCTGCGCCTTCGTTTTTCGAAGCGGCGATAAGTTCGTCGGCAAGTTTCAAATGCATTGGTCGTCCTTTTCCTCCGCGGGCGGCATCACGAATCCAGCGCATGGCTAAAGCTACGCGGCGTTCCGCTCTTACCTCAACGGGTACCTGATAGTTCGCACCCCCGATTCTCTTTGAACGTACTTCTGTAAGAGGTCCTGCGTTTCGGAGCGCTAAATCAAAAACTTCAAGCGGATTCGGGTTGCCAGTTTTTTCTTTGATTATGTCAAAAGCTGAATACATCACCTTGCGGGCAGTTTCCTTTTTTCCGTTCCACATAATGTAATTAATAAACTTCTCTAGTTTTGGAGAGTTATATACAAAATCCGGCCCTACTTCATTTCTATTTTTTACTTTTCTTCGCATAAATATTTATAATTATTTCTTTGCCTCTCTTGGCTTCTTGTTTCCATAAAGTGACCTACCTTGTCGGCGCTTCTCTACCCCTTGAGTATCGAGCACTCCGCGCACGATATGATATCGTACTCCGATCAAGTCCTTAACGCGTCCTCCGCGAAGCATTACCACAGAGTGTTCTTGTAGGTTGTGTCCTTCTCCGGGAATATAAGCAGTCACCTCCATACCATTGGTTAAGCGTACACGGGCGATTTTTCGAAGAGCAGAGTTTGGCTTTTTGGGAGTAGTAGTGGAAACTTTCGTGCAAACACCACGCTTAAATGGCGCGGGGTAAAATACGAGCTTGTTTTTAAGAACGTTGAAACCACGAGCCAGGGCCACTGTCTTGTGTTTGGAGTGCACTTTCACTCTTTTTTTCTTAATTAATTGATTTATTGTAGGCATATAACAAAATAAAAGAGTCCGAAGACTCAAGTGAAAATATACTATAACATTATAAAAATTGCAAATATTACAGCGCGAGGCCGGTAATCAGATGAAAAAGAAAAGCCAAAATAGGATATAAATAATCAGAAAAGAAAACGATAAAAATAAGGAGTAAAATCAAAGAGTATTGCTCATACATGAGAATAAAATTAAAAGCAGATTCAGGTAAAAAGGAAAAAAGTATTTTTGAACCATCGAGGGGCGGTATAGGAACGAGATTAAAAATAGCTAAGGCTAGGTTCACAATTACAATTGCCGAAGTAATAAAATAAAAACCTGTTGGTAGAGCAAGATGAGAAGTAGCCCGTATAATAATTCCAAAAATAACTGCGATAAAAAAATTGACTAGCACGCCAGCAGAAGCCACGGCGATGGTTCCCCACCTTCTATTGCTTAGGTTATGCGGATTATATGGTACCGGTTTTGCCCAGCCAAAAAGAAACCCCGCATGGGTCAAAACGAGAACTGCCGGCAGAAAGATTGAACCGAACATGTCTAGATGTTTAAGCGGGTTTAGGGTAAGGCGTCCAGCGTTTCTGGCGGTGTCATCTCCAAAACGTTCCGCCATGAACCCATGAGAGACTTCATGAATAACCACGGACATGATAAGTATGATTATATAAAAAATGCTGTTGGTTGCGTCCATATAAACTTTATGATAGCATAAGCGGGATGAAAAAAATATGTGCGATAACTAAAAAGGGTTCAGTCATTGGAGGCGGATATTCCAATCGTACTCGTGCGACCAAATTCAATCCAACTGGCAAAAAGAGAAAATATCCAAATCTCCAAAAAAAGAGGCTTTTTGTGCCTGAATTAAATAAAACTATCAACGTAGAAGTTTCCGCTCGCGGCATGCGCACCATGAAAAAACGAGGAACCTACGCCACCCTCCTCAAAGCAGGACTAGTAAAGGCAAAATAAAAAACCCGCTTCTGCGGGTTTTTTATTTAATTATTGGTTCCTTCCATAAAACTATTATACAACTTATTATGCGGGCACGAAAGTGAGGGCTGTTCCCTTTTTGCCAGAACGGCCAGTTCGGCCGATGCGATGCACGTAGGTATCGTAGGTTTGTGGCACGTCGTAGTTGATGACATGCGTCACGTCCGGAATATCGAGCCCACGCGCGGCGACATCCGTCGCAATCAAAATATTTATCTTGTCCTTTTTGAAAGAATCCAAAATACGAATACGCTCGCGACTTCTTTTGTCGCCATGAATCGCACCCACCTTAAACCCCATATGACCTAGCTCCTTAGCGAGAGAGTCCACGCTGTGTTTCATCTCCCGGAAAATGAGGACTTTGTCCGAACCGTCTTTTTTCAAAACTTCGTGAAGTTTTTCTATTTTTTCAGCCGTGCTTTTTACTCTTATTACATCTTGGTCAATATTTTTCGCAGTCTCGCCGGAAACAACAGAAATGAAAATCGGTTCTTTTAAATAATTCTCAGTTAGTTTCTTAATTTCCGGTGAAAGTGTCGCGGAGAAGAAAAGAGTCTGTCGTTCTTTGGCAGTTTTGCCGATGATATAAACCATGTCATCGCGAAAACCCATATCAAGCATTCTGTCCGCCTCGTCGAGCACTACCGAATGACACGTAGACAAATCTAAAACTTTTCTATCCAAGAGATCTTTCAAGCGCCCAGGGGTTCCGATGATAAAGGAGACACCCATTTTGATTTCACGAATTTGTTTCATTATTGGAAGTCCGCCCACGCAGGCAACGGAGAACATTCCGAAACCGAAAGCTAAGTTTTTAAAATCACTTTCTATTTGGAGCGCCAGCTCACGAGTCGGCGCCATAATGAGCACTGTTTCT
>JBBIUG010000022.1:9483-10049 GCA_037440325.1 Candidatus Nomurabacteria bacterium
AATTTTTTCGATAAGAGGGAGAAGGAAAGCTGCGGTTTTTCCTGTGCCGGTATTCGCCATACCGAAAACGTCATGTCCTTTCATAACTGACGGGATAGCTTGATCTTGAATAGGTCTCGGATCCGTGAAACCAGCTCTCTCTATGTTTTTGTGAAGTTGTGGAGTAAACGGGAAATCAGCAAAAGAATGTTTTGACACATATGGTTTTTCTTCTACTTGTGTTCCCTTTTTTATAAAACGAGAATAATCTATTCGCTCACCGCGAGATCTTTTGTTTCCTCCTCTTTTGGGAGAAAAACGTGAACCGTTAAAAACACCGTACGGGCGACGGGCAGATTTGCTTGAGCCAAAGCGTGTTTTTGCTCTAAAAGAAGAATGACCTCCGAATTTCTTCGGACGCGCCGTTTTTTGTGTGTACATAATTGGGTCACTCCCAATATGTAACTAGATGAGAATGATATAAAAAGAATAGCATTTTTGTCTTTATTTGTCAATGTTTTATTAGTTTGAGCAAAAAGAGGAAATATAAAAACAATAATTGCTGGATACCATTGGTTTGGAGAATG
>JBBIUG010000023.1:0-9962 GCA_037440325.1 Candidatus Nomurabacteria bacterium
CCAACCATCCAGTTTTTGTAATCTGCACTGCCCCATATTTAGCTATTCCGAGAGACGATATAAGTACGATAATACTGGAACACGAAAGCTCGAATAGCTATAAGACGATACCAAGACCATATCTTGATTTAAGAATCTTTACTGAAATTTATGCTTCAAAATTAGGTGCAAGACTGATAATTGCCGATGAAATGCTTCGCTACGAAACAATTGAAAGGAAGGAAACAGACGGGATAAACCCTCTCCACCCATTATCCTTTAGAATAGATTTTAGCGGCACTATTGAAATAATAGACAAAGCAATTCCAGGGAAAAAATTTCAAATATTACAAGATCAATGTATAGAAGAAATAAGAACTGCACTAGAAAATAAAAAAAATGTTTTTATTTTCTCTCTGAGAAAGGGGCTGGCAACGATGACCGTGTGCAGAGACTGTGGCGAAACGGTAAGCTGCGAAAAATGCGGCGCGCCCCTAGTACTTTATTTGTCGCAACAAGGCAAAAAAAGAATGTTCGTGTGTAATAGATGTGAAAAAGAAATAGATGGAGATATCGCTTGTACTTCATGCGGGGGATGGAATCTCATTCCTCTTGGCATAGGAACCGATACAGTTTACGAAGAAGTTAAAAAGCTTTTTCCCAAAACAAACATTTTAAAGTTTGACAAAGAATCAGTTAAAACATCTGCTGCTGCAAAAAAAACCATAAATGAGTTCGAAAAAAGTAGTGGATCAATTCTTATTGGTACCGAAATGTCGTTTTTCTATTTAAAAGAAAAAGTGCCACTTTCTGTTGTTGCTTCATTCGATTCGCTTTGGAGTATTCCAAATTACAAAATGGGTGAAAAAATTATTCAAATAATACTTTCCGTTATAGAAAATACCTCCGAGAAGGTTTTAATTCAAACCAAGAATACTGCTGATTCTGCAATTCAGGCCGTACGTTCTGGAAACTTATTGTCCTATTCTCGCGAAGAGCTAAAAACCAGGAACGAGCTTAGCTATCCTCCATTTAAACGTTTTATTAAAATTACCTTTCGGGGCGACAAGGCGGAGACTGTTAAAATTAGAAAAATGTTGGCAGATATTTTTCAAGAATACAATCCTGAAATATTTAGCGGTTTTATCACACGACTTAATGGGAAATATATTACAAACGCTCTGATAAGGATTGATCCGAACAAGTGGTCGTTACCAGAGCTCAAAGAAAATGTAACAATTGATGAGAACTTATATAAAAAATTATCTACCCTACTACCAGGATACGAAGTGAGAGTAGACCCTGAAGATTTGCTATAAATTACATACAAGGGGTCGCTCTTTTGTTTTTAATCTATGAAACAACGACAGTAAATTCTCCTCTCTGTTTTTCTTTATTATTTTTAAGATAGTCTAATATTTCTATTGGTGTACCGGTTTTGAACTCTTCATAAATTTTTGTCAGCTCACGGGCTACACAAACTTTTTTACCGGGACAAAATTTTACTAATGATGCTAGGGTTTTTATAATTCTGTGTGGAGATTCATAAAAAACCATAGTACGCTTCGATTCGGCAATTTCTTTGAACAATGTCTCTCTTCCCTTTTTGTGCGGCAAAAAACCGAGAAAAGTGAATTCATGTGTCGGCAATCCTGACCCGGATAACGCGGTGACAAGAGCCGTAGCTCCAGGAATTGGAATCACATCGACGCTAGCACTGAGCTGGTTTTTTATCTTTGACACTAGCAACGCTCCGGGATCAGAGATTCCTGGTGTGCCTGCGTCTGAAACCAGCGCGAGGTTCTTCCCTTCTTCCAGTAATTCAAAAATTTTATCTGTTTTGGCGAGTTTACTTTGCGCATGGTAACTCATCGTTGGTTTATTGATGTTGTATTTATCCAAAATCTTTTTGGTTTCTCTTGTGTCTTCGCACAATATCAAATCAACATTTTTCAATGTTTCAATTGCTCGGAGCGTGATGTCTCCCATATTTCCTATTGGCGTTGCTACTACATAGAATTTAGACATAATTATTTTCTTTGATATCTACCCATTAATTCTGCTTGTTCGATGATGTGACCCTGCATTGCGCTCACTAGATCGAGAGACTCCGCAGTAGTTGAAAGATTAAGTACTGTGTCTAGCGCATATAGTTTGAAATAATATCGATGTGAACCATGAGGCGGACATGGACCCCCGTATTCATTTTGGGGCCAACTATTTTGTCCTTGCACTGCACCCGCCGGCACACTGCCTTCTTTTATCGAAACTGTATCGGGTGAAATATTCCACATTACCCAGTGGTCCCAGGTTACGCCGCGAGTCGCATCTGGATCATCCATAATAAGCGCTAAACTTTTTGTTTCTTTTGGAATATCTTTAAAAATTAACTCTGGATTTATTCCCTCGCCATCACACGTAAACATACTTGGTATTTCTTCTCCGTTGTTAAAAGCCGTACTTTCTAGTTCCATTTTTTAATTATACTACTTTCTGTATTTTCTAGTACGCCACTTGTCGGCAATTTTAATGCGGTTAAGTGAGCGTTCAAGCTCTGCTTCAAAATGTTCAAAATCTACATGTTCTTTGTTTTCCATTAACTTCCTTAATTCTTCCGCGCGGGCCTTAGCTTGTTCAATCTTTTCTTCGTGCAGTTCAGAAACATGTTCAGCAAAGTCGGCCAATACTGCAACTTCAGTTTCTCCTTTTTCGTTTAGTTTTATTTCTACAAAACCGCCAACAACAGCCATAGGAACATGTTCATTGTTCACAAATGCCACAACATCTCCGGACGAAAGCCCTGTAACCAACGGAATGTGTTCCGGTAAAACAGTAATTTCTCCGAGAGTGGTCGGCAAACTTACCTGATCAACCATTTCTTTCAAAATAAGTCTCTCAGGAGTAACAATTTTAAGTTTTAGTTGTTTAGCGCTCATTTTTATATTGCTCCCTTCATGTAGAAGTCGTTTTCTGACTTATTATCATGTTTACCTTCGAGAATTTCTTTAAAGGAACGAATGGTTTCTTTCAGCGGTACATATTCTCCTTTCGTGCCGGTAAATTGCTCTGCTACGAACATGGGTTGCGAAAGGAATTTTTGAATTTTTCTGGCGCGAGCCACAAGTTCCTTGTCAGTTTCTGAAAGTTCTTCCATACCCAAAATAGCAATAATGTCTTGTAGGTCTTTGTAACGCTGTAATACACGCTGAACTTCTCGGGCAACTGTGTAATGCTCTTCTCCAACAATGTTCGGATCAAGAATAGTTGAAGAAGAATCAAGCGGATCAACGGCAGGATAAATTCCAATTTCTGTTAATGAACGATTGAGCACCACAGTGGAGTCAAGGTGCGCGAAGGTTGTCGCTGGAGCTGGGTCAGTCAAGTCATCGGCCGGCACGTACACAGCCTGCACAGAAGTAACTGAACCTTTGTCTGTTGAAGTAATGCGCTCTTGTAAAATACCCATTTCAGTTGATAGTGTAGGTTGGTAACCAACAGCGGAAGGAATACGACCGAGTAGGGCCGATACTTCGGAGCCTGCTTGAGTAAAACGGAAAATATTGTCAATGAAAAGCAACACGTCTTTTCCTTCTGCGTCTCTGAAATGTTCTGCCATAGTTAGACCAGAAAGAGCCACGCGTAAACGAGCACCTGGCGGTTCGTTCATTTGTCCGAACACCATGGCAACTTTAGGCAATACTCCTGAATCTTTCATTTCATGATATAGGTCGTTTCCTTCACGAGTTCTTTCTCCAACACCGGCAAAAATTGAGTATCCTCCGTGCTCAGAGGCAATGTTGTGGATTAATTCTTGGATAACAACAGTTTTTCCAACACCTGCACCACCGAAAAGACCGACTTTCCCTCCTTTCAAAATAGGACAAATAAGGTCAATGACCTTAATACCGGTTTCCAAAATTTCCACCTTCGTCGCTTGCGCAACATATTCTGGGGCTTTTCGATGAATAGGCAATTTTTTTTCTGAGACTATCGGTTTTCCATTATCAATAACCTCTCCCAAAACATTGAAAAGTCGCCCCAAGGTTGCGGGGCCAACAGGCACAGAAATGGGTGCACCGGTACTTGTGACATCCATTCCGCGAGAAAGACCATCTGTCGTATCCATAGCCACTGCTCGGACTATGCCACCACCTAAATGTTGTTCAACTTCAAGAATAATTTTTTTGTCACCGTTCGTTACCGATAGCGCAGTGTAAACATCTGGTAAATTCTCCCCAAAATCTACATCTACGACCGGACCGATAATTCTTTTGATTGTGCCTGTTGTTTTCATAATTTTATAATTTATTAATAATAATTTTTTAGCTTACACTCGCCATACCAGCGCTTATTTCCGAAATCTCTCTTGTAATGTTCGCTTGTCTTGCCTTGTTAAACATTAGTGTTAGGTCATCTATCATTTCTCCGGATGCCTCGCTTGCGTTTTTCATTGCTACCATCCTGGCTGATTGTTCGGAAGCGTTTGATTCAAGCAGCATCTGGTAAATTTGCATTTTTGTAAGTTTTTCCGCAAGAGATACTAGTAATTCATCAATATTTCCTTCAAACAAATATGGTATTTCGATTTTTGGTTTTTCTTTTATACTCTTCTCAATTGCTCCGTGAACGATTTCCTCTACGTCATTTTTCGCCACTGGTAATAGTTTGCGAATATTTGGCCTTTGGGTGAGCGCAGAAATAAAATCAGTGTAAGCAATGAATACATTTTTGTATTTTCCACTTTTGTATTCATTCATGATTAGAGTAGAAAGTGCGGAGATATCAGAAAGAGCGAGAATGGCTGGAAGATCGGTAAAAGTAGCCAAAACATTTTGTTTGGTTCGATGCATGGCGTCATCTCCCTTTTTTCCAACTGATATTATATCTATTGCTTCATTTTTTTTCTCTTCTTTTAACATTCCTATAACTTTTTTAATTATTTGAGAGTTGTAACCGCCACAAAGCGAACCATTGGAGGTTATTAGAATTACTAACGTTTTACCTTTCTTTTGTTCAATAAAAAAAGGATGGGTAATGTTTTCTTCAAGTTTTAGTGAAAGCGAAGTTAAAAGTTCCCACGAATAACTAGAATATAGTCTTGAGGCCAAAGTTTGAGCTACTGCCTTACGCATTTTGGAAGCAGCCACCAACTCCATCGCCTTGGTGATTTTTTTTGTATTCTTTACGCTCTTTATTCGTCTTTTAATCTCTTTTGTCCCTGCCATAAATATTACTTATTTGAAGATTTCTTGAAGTCGTTAATTACTTTTTTTAATTCTTCTTCTCCCTTGTCGTCCCACATCTTTTTCTCCACAATCTGTTTGAAGAAAATTTTTGCATTACGTTCGGAATATTCAATAAGGCCTTGTTCAAATTCTTTAATAACATCAATAGCGATGTCGTCCATGTAACCCCTTGTCAATGCATAAAGAACTACCACCTGATGTTCAATCTTCATCGGTGCGTATTGAAGTTGTTTCAAAACCTCCACCGCTCTTTTTCCACGCTCCAGCTGGCGCTTGGTAGCATCATCTAGGTCAGAACCGAATTGAGCAAACGCTTCGAGTTCTCGGAATTGAGCCAAGTCAAGTTTCAGAGTACCAGCAACTTTTTTCATAGCCTTAATTTGTGCACTAGAACCAACGCGAGAGACAGAAAGACCTACGTTTACAGCTGGACGAATACCTTTATAAAATAGATCTGTCTCTAGAAAAATTTGTCCATCAGTAATGGAAATAACGTTGGTAGGAATGTATGCGGACACATCACCAGCCTGCGTCTCAATAATAGGCAACGCCGTTATTGATCCTCCGCCGTATTCCGCGTTTCGGCGACAAGCGCGCTCTAGCAAGCGAGAGTGTAAATAAAAAACATCACCAGGATATGCTTCACGACCCGGCGGACGACGGAGCAAAAGTGAAATTTCACGATACGCAACTGCGTGTTTGGAAAGGTCATCATAAATAATTAAAACATCCTTCCCCTGATCCATGAAATATTCCGCAATGGATACTCCAGTATATGGAGCTATGTACGCAAGTGAAGCAGCTTCGGAGGCCCCAGCAGAAACAATTACGGTGTATTTCATGGCACCACCAGCTTCAAGACGAGCTTCAATTTTTCGTAGCTTCGAATCTTTTTGGCCAATTGAGACATAAATACAAATTAGATTTTGACCTTTTTGATTTAAAATCGTATCAATAGCGATTGCGGTTTTACCAGTTTGGCGATCACCGATGATGAGCTCACGCTGTCCACGACCAATTGGGATGATACTATCAATAACCTTAATCCCGGTAGCAACCGGCTCGGAAACAGAAAGACGAGTAATAACACCTGGGGCAACTTTTTCAATCGGATAAGTTTTTGCACTTTTTATTTGCCCCTTACCGTCTATAGGAACACCGATAGCGTTCACCACTCGTCCCAAAATAGCGTCAGACACAGGAACTTCAAGAATTCTTCCAGTAGCCTTTACTTCATCACCTTCTTTAATTTTGGAATAATCTCCAAGAATAATCACGCCGATCGCATCTTCTTCTAGGTTGAGCGCCACACCCGTTTCACCATTTGGAAAAATTACCATTTCTGATGACTTGATATCTGAAAGTCCGGAAACCTTTGCGATACCGTCGAATACCTCTAACACTTTACCGACCTTTTCAACCTTGATATTGGCTGAAAAATTTTCGATTTCTTTTTTTAGGTTTTCTATTATGTGATTTGTATTCATATGCTCTCTAATAAATATTCTTGTAATTTCCCTACTTTATTTTTTATTGTTAAATCTATTACTTCGTCATCTACCTCTATTTTGAACCCACCCAATAACTTTTCGTCCGTATTTAAAATTAAATCAATTTCCTTGGCCGAATATCGTTTGGCAAGAGTATGTTTGAGTTCTTGATTTATTTTCTCACTCAAACTATCTCTACTCGACACTCTAGCTACCACCACCCCTTTTTCTTTATTGATTATCTTCCCTAAGTGACTGAGGATATCCGGGGCTTTATTTAACAATCTTTTTTTCACCAAAAAATGAACAATCTTCGGAAAAACTAACAATTGTTCCTTTTCGTTCTTATCTTTTAATTCAAGATAAATAGCTTCTGCTATGTTGTTGTTGGATGTGGTAGCCATCTTTTATAAATTATTCATCTCTTTTACCGTCTTTTCATTAAACGTTCCATCTACTTTACTACCGAGCAATTTTTCCGTAGCTTTTATAGTCAAATTCACGATTTCGTTTTTTGCTTCGCTTATCATTTTGACCTTCTCTGCTTCAAGCATCTTTTTTCCATTTTCAATCGTAGCAGCTACTTCCAACTTCGCTTCTTCAAGCATCGCTGTCTTTTTTGTTTCCGCTTCCTTTTTACCGTCCTGAAAAATCTTATTCGCTTCAGTTCTAGCTTTGGCTAGTACTGCCTCATATTCGGCATGAGTTTTTTCCAAGAGCCCAGCATTCGCTTTTGCATCATCAATTCCCTTGGCTATTTTTTCGCTGCGTTCAGTCATCAATTTACTAAGTGGTTTTAACGCATATATATATAAAACAACAAAAACAACCCCGAAATTGACCGCTTGAGCAATAATGATTTTCCAGTCTATGTGAAATGTAGAAATAATTGATTCCATGTGATTCTTTTTAGGTACTAGTGACTAGTTACTAAAGTTTTTAAACACTTAGTAACCAGAACCTAGAACCTAATTAATTACTAAATCGAAAATGCGATAACCAGTGCGTAAATAGCAATGGCTTCTGCGAAGGCACAAGCTAAGAGCATTGGCACAAGGATTTTACCTGCAGCTTCCGGATTGCGTCCGATTGATTCCATTGCTTTTGAACCAATCATACCGACAGCCAAAGCGGGACCAATTGATCCGACGGCCATAACGATTGCTTTTGATATAGTTGTTAAATCCATATTTTTTCCCAATTGGGTAAATTAACTAATAATAATTTTGACCTTTATTGCTAATAATTTTATGCCATTTCTTTTATGGCCTCTTTGATTAATATCTTTTCTTCTTCAGGACTCTGCGCAGGAACATCGTGCACTGGCTTGTGCTCTTCGTGTTCATCATGGTCAGTTGAAGCAATCGTAAAGTAAACGACTAGTAAAATTGAAAAGATAAGCGCTTGGATAACCCCTACGAGCAACTCTAGAAAAAGAAAAGGTATTGGGATAACATACGCCACAAGAGCAGCCATCGAAACTAGCAAAACTTCTCCTGCAAAAACATTTCCAAAGAGACGAAACGACAGTGACGCGATTTTTGCAAATTCACCGACAATTTCAATTAGACCAACAAAGAACGTAATGGGTGCAACGATAATAATCGTTGGCTCATGACGAATTTTCGTAAATATTCCCCCGAGCACTTTTAGGTTAACATATTTATTGAAGGTTTTCCATATTCCGATTGAAAAAATTCCGAATAGATTTGCTCCCAAAACTGCCATTACGGCAAGCGCGATAGTGGTGTTTATGTCGGCTGTTCCCCCACGAAGAAGCGGGATAAATGCCATTCCATGTTCTCCTTCTTCTAAAAGACCAAAACCGCCCAAGGGAAGAATACCAAACCAATTATTTACTAAAACAAAAAAAAAGACTGAAATAGCGATCGGGAAAATTTTGACCGAAACAGCTCTGTTGTTCGTTACTTGATCGCATAAGCCAAGCGCTCCATCTACCACTATTTCAAAAATATTTTGTAATTTGCCAGGAACCTCTTTTAATTTTGCTCGCAAGACGACTGACAAGATGACGATAACTGCTACTACTATCCAGCTGGTAAACAATGCATTGGTAATCGTGAAATTATTCAAATGTAAAATCGGTTCAGCAAATAGCGTGACTTCTTGCGATACTTGTTCTTTTCCTACTCCGGCTGGAACTTCTTCCGTGGTTGCTGTAATTGGTTCTGTTTTAACTTCGTTTGCTGTCATAAATTATTATTAATTTTGTTTTTCTCTTTTTTCCTCAACTTTTAATTTCTTTGTATAATTTTTTGTGACTTTATATATTCCAAAACATGTTGTTAAAAAACCGATTCCCGCGAATATTAAAAAAATTACGGGCTTGGTTCCAAAACGTGTGTCCAGCATTTTGCCAAAAATAAGCGCTAAAATAATGGGCACAACTATCCAGGTCGAAACTTCACCCATGATTTGCATCCCCGGTTTCCACCAAGGGCCATTATTATTCGAATTTTGGTTGTTTTCAGTCACAAAAAGAAAGCCTCAACGGCTTTCATGTATTATAGAATAAAGCTATTCTGGATGCAATGTGGAAAAAATTGTTTTGTGAGCGTGGAAGGAATCGGACCTTCGACCTCTGTCTTATCAGGACAGCGTTCTACCACTGAACTACACGCTCAAATTATTTAATTATCAATCGTCTCACAAATTATTAAACTAATATAACATATACAAAACAAAAAACCACTCTTGCGAGTGGTTTTTGTCTAAAATTTAATTAGTATTCTCGGCGTCCTCCTCCGTTATATCCGCCGTTACCACCAGTTCGTGGTGGGCGAGCTTCCATAGGGCGAGCCTCATTGACAGTAAGTTTGCGTCCTTCGAATTCTTGATCGTTGAACATAGAGATAGCTTTTGCAGCCTCATCTTGCGATGACATTTCTACGAATCCAAAACCTTTTGAACGACCAGACATTTTGTCCATGATAATCACAGCAGAAACAACGTTTCCAGCTTGTGCGAAGTACTCTTTAAGAGCATCTTCTTGAGTGCTGTAAGGGAGACCCCCTACATATAGCTTTGTAGCCATATTTATTTTACTTCTCCTATTTATTAAAAACAGGCAAAAACTATTTATAAACGTAGAAACTCTTTTTTCGCAAATGAGAACCTACCCTTAAATCGTAACATATTTAAAACCAAAAGCAATTTGTGTCAATAAACAAAGGTAATGTGCACACACATATGGCGGTTTCTCCTACAATGGAGGAATGAGTATACA
>JBBIUG010000024.1:0-9359 GCA_037440325.1 Candidatus Nomurabacteria bacterium
ACCCGGCCCACCCCCGGTACCCGGGAGATCACCGGCCGGATCTGGTAGCGGGCGCGGCGGAAGAGCAAAAAAAAATTCTTGTTTATCTTAGTGGAAAAATGCGGATGCATCGAATTAAGGTTTTGGTCGGGGATAAAGTGGAAGTCGTGCTTGATCCGTATGGAGGAAAAGGAAGAATCATTAAAAGATTGTAAAAAGGTTGTTATTTTTTTTATAATGGTGTATTATAATAAGTGCAGTTTTTAAAAGATAATAGTGTTGAAAAATAAGGGTTTTTTCCTTGTTTTTCTTTTGTGTAGCGTTGAATATAAGTTTTTATGAAAATAAAATCAGCAGTAAAAAAAATTTGTGATAATTGTAAAATGGTCAGACGCCAAAGGCATTTAAGAATAATTTGCTCTAACCCAAAGCATAAACAAAAACAATAATTTATGAGAATTCTTGGAATTACAGTACCAAACGAAAAAAGACTTGAAATAGGACTTACCTGTCTATATGGCATCGGTATTTCTTCTGCAAGAAAAATTTTAGATAAGGTTGGCATTGATTATGGGAAAAAGGCTAAAGATTTAACACCGGAAGAGGAAAATAAAATTCGTCTTATTGTGGAAAAAATTCCTATTGAGGGTAACCTAAAAAGAGAGATTGCGGCAAATATCAAAAGATTGAAAGACATAAAAAGTTATCGCGGGGTTAGACATATGAAAAGACTACCTGTCCGCGGGCAACGTACGAAGACAAATTCGAGAACAGTTAGGGGTAATGTTCGTAAGACAATGGCATCCGGTAAAAGAAAAGAAAGCAAGACATAAATAATTTAATTTAAAATGGGAAAAACAAAAATTACAAATGAAGAAGAAAAGGTGGTGAACGCGGGTGCTACGGCCGACGATGCTGAGGCAAAGAAAACGCCTTCGAAGACCGCAAAGAAAAAAATAACTTCCGGCGTATTGCACGTTGAAGCAACTTTTAATAATACAAAGGTTCTTTTTTCGGACAAAGTAGGAAATACTTTATTCTGGTCAAGCTCTGGGAGCCTAGGCTTTAGAGGAGCAAAAAAGGGAACCCCTTTCGCTGCTTCAAAAGTCGGGGACATCATCGGAGATAAGGCAGCAGTACTCGGAGTGAAAGATGCTGATGTGGTTGTACTCGGAGTAGGATCTGGTCGTGAACCAGCCATTAGAGCATTTATGGCACATGGCATAGAAATCACCTCAATCTTGGACGCCACACCTGTGCCACACAATGGTCCTAAGCCTAAAAAACCAAGACGAGTATAATAAGTTTAATTTTAATATTGTAAAATCATGATAACCAAACCAAAATACAAAATTTGCAGAAGATTGGGCCCTGGGGTTTACGACAAATGTCAAACTTCTAAGTTTGCTTCTGTTGCTACCAAGACCTTGCCAGGAGGAAAACGTCCAAAGGCTCCTACGGAATACGGAACACAACTTATTGAAAAACAAAAAACTCGGTTTTCGTATGGAATATCTGAACGCCAGCTTTCCAACTATGTGAAAAAAGTTTCTCACATAAAGGGTGCCGGTACTGCACTTAAGCTTTTTGAAAGTCTAGAATCTCGTTTAGATAATGTAATCTACCGGATGGGCCTTGGCGCAAGCAGGCGAGCAACTAGACAAATGGTTTCCCATGGACACTTTATTGTGAATAATCATAGAGTGACCGTTCCGTCATTTGAACTAAAATCGGGAGATATAATAAAAATTCGCGAAGGAAGTAAAAGTAAGAAAATTTTTGAAAACATGGCGGACAGATTGAAAGATTATAATGCACCTTCCTGGTTGTCATTTGATGTAAATAGTATGGAGGGTAAAATTTTAGCTAAACCAAAAAATACAGAAACATTCTTAGATTTAAATGCGGTTTTAGAATTTTACAGTCGTTAAATTATTATTTTTATTCCTGCCCGAAGCGGGCAAGTGTTGTTAAATTAAAAGTTAACTTTTAAAAAAATTATGCCTGAGTACAAAATAATTATGCCTTCTAAGCCCCGTGTTGTTTTAGAAGAAGGAAACAAGGGAGTATTCGAAATAGATGGTTTATATCCTGGGTATGGGCATACTCTGGGTAACAGCCTGCGCAGAATTATTCTTTCTTCTTTGCCTGGGGCAAGCGTTACTTCTATCAAAATCGACGGAGTTTCTCATGAATTTCAAACAATGGACGGAATCAAAGAGGATGTGATAATAATGATTTTGAATTTAAAGAAAACTCGTTTCAAAATGCTTTCGAATGAACCACAGACTGTTACTCTTTCGGTGAAAGGTCCCAAAGAAGTTCTCGCTAGGGACATCAAGACTGGTGGACAGGTTGAAATTTTAAATCCCGAGCTTCATCTTGTCGAAGTAACCGGTAAGATAAATTTGAACATAGAAATGAAAATTGAAAAAGGACTTGGTTTTATTCCAAAAGAAATTTTTCAAAAAGACAAGGTTGATGTTGGCACTATTGCTGTAGACGCTATTTTTACACCTATTCGCCGCGTAGCTTACGAAGTTGAGAATATGCGTGTTGGCGACAAGACCAACCACAACCGATTAAGAATCTCTATTGAAACTGATGGTACTCTCACTCCACGGGAAGCGCTTTCGAGATCGATTGAAATCATGATAAATCAATTGAAAGCGATTATCGACTTTAAGGAACCAGAAGAAGAAGTTAAGATTGTAAAAGGTGGTTCCAAAGAAGAGGAAAATACCGAAGAGAAAGACGAAAAGAAGGTTAGCGATTTTGCTGATGTTTTGAAAACTCGCACCGACAGCCTAGATCTTTCTACTCGAACCCTAAATGCGCTAACCTCTGCAAACATTCGAACCTTAGGTGGCCTAGCTCGCAAGAAGAGAGAAGACTTGCTTGAAGTGGAAGGGATAGGAGAGAAAGGAATTTCCGAAATTAAAAAAGTTTTGAACAAATTTGGTTTGAATTTAAAAGAATAATATTTACCGATAGGATTATTTTATGCGACACCATAATAATGTAAGAAAATTTGGCAGAGATAAAACTCAAAAAAGAGCACTTCTGAATTCTTTGGCGCTCAATTTAATCGTTCGTGAAAAAATTAAAACCACAGAGCCCAAAGCAAAAGAATTACGCCCTTTTGTAGAAAAACTTGTCACTCGAGCTAAAAAAGGAGATCTTGCCACCCGTAAATTGATTGTTGCAAAACTTTCCAATCGCAAACAAGAAGTTAAAAAACTTTTCGATGTACTTGCGCCAAGATACGCGGACAAAAAAGGGGGATATATAAGAGTGCTCAAATTGGGTGCCAGAAAGTCGGATGGCGCGAAAATGGCTATCGTAGAGTTTGTATAAATTCTTGTTTATTTTTTGAAAATACTTTAGTATAAAAAACAGATGAAAAAAACAACAAAAACAGAAGAAAAGACCATAGACGCGAGCGGCAGAACACTGGGAAGGGTAGCAAGTGAAGTTGCTGTGTCCTTGATGGGCAAGACAAAGGCGACTTTTGAACGCAACAAATATTCTGGTTTTCCAGTAAGGGTAACCAATGCTTCAAAGCTTCGCATTACCACAAAAAAGCTAGAGGAAATTTTTCATACCAGATATTCCGGAATGCGAGGTGGATTACGTATTTTAAAAGGAACCGAAACGGCAGAAAAGCAAGGATTGAAAGAATTAATCAAATTGGCGACATATCAAATGCTTCCGGGAAATAAATTACGCAGGACGATGATGAAAAATTTAAAGATAGAAGATTAATAAATATATGGATAAAGATACAACTAAAGGAAAATATATTGAAGCCACCGGAAGACGTAAAACTTCTACTGCCAGAGTGCGTATCTTAGAATCTGCTAAGGCACATTTTGTAGTGAATGGCAAAGACGCAAAAGAATATTTTAAAACCGAGGGAGAACGTCGTTTGATATTAGACCCAATGGCAAAGGGGTTGCCAGCCGGCTCAAAAAAATGGCACGTAGAAGCTCGCGTATCTGGCGGGGGTGTCCATTCACAGGCTGAAGCTGTTCGACACGGACTCTCTAGGGCGCTTGTTGGTTCGGATATTACTTTGCGCGGAGAACTAAAGAAATTAGGTTTCTTGAAACGTGACGCAAGGGCAAAAGAACGCAGGAAATTCGGATTAAAGAAAGCAAGAAAAGCACCACAATGGAGTAAACGCTAGCTGCTTAGCGTTTACTGAGGTTGCGTGCAAGAGCAAATTTTCGATGCGAGCTTGCGAGCAGAAAATAACGGGACACGTACATTGACCCAAGAGTTGAAAATTGGTAATTTTTAGCTATAATATTTTTATGGATGAAAAAGACAACGAAAAAAAAGAAGAACAGCAAACAAATGAGGAATCGGAAGTTCTTGAGTTTGAATTTAATGAAGACGGGGAGGAGGATTTAAAGAAAACTCTTAAAAAACTAAGAACCGACCTAAAAGAAGCAAAAAAAGAGAAAGAGGAATATTTGACTGGCTGGCAAAAAGAGCGGGCTGAGTTTTCTAATTATCGAAAACAAGAAGATGACAGAAAATCCATTTATTCCGAAGCAATGAGAGAGAGAATTTTAATGCGTTTTCTTACTGTCTTGGATAGTTTCAACATGGCTTTTGCTGATCGCGAGGCCTGGGAGAAAGTAGATGAAAATTGGCGGAAGGGAGTAGAATATATTTATTCTCAGATGAATGGAATTTTTGAAGAATATGGCGTTAAGCCAATAGGAGAGGAAGGTGAAACCTTCGATCCCAATATTCATCAATCCATCGATATGGTAGAAACAGACGACAAAGAAGTGGAACACAAGGTGGCCACTGTAATCCAAAAAGGATATAAGATGGGAGAGCGAGTAATTCGTCCAGCAAGAGTGAACGTGTACGAACACAAAGAAAGCAAAACTAACTAGTAATTCATAAATAAAGAGTATAATAAAGAAAAGGTCGTTTATTTTAATAAATAGGACGATATTCTTTATTATGGTATTCATACATACTACTTGTGCGACAAAGGAAGAAGCAGAAACCTTAGGCAAACTTATTATTAGTAATCGAATGGGCGCGTGTGTTCATAGCTGGCCGATAAATTCTATGTACAACTGGAAAGGTAATTTCAAAAACATGGAAGAAATAATGATGGTCATCACAACATTTGAATCAAAGCTAGAGGAGGTAAATGATTTAATTTCCAAACATCACAGTTACTCTGCGCCACTTATCGCAGGAGTTGACGTTCGCAGGATTAATCGAGCGTACAAAGAATGGATGATGGAAGAAGTTGCCTGATATTTTTACTTTCCAAAAGTTTCGAATAAAAACTTTTTTGTTTCTTCGTCTACAAACTCTGTTACAATAATCATTATTTCGGTAGTGAGCCCCAAGTCTTTTTTTATATTTGCGAACAAGTGTTCATATGGGAAAGGAGAGATCCAGGCAGAATTTTTTAAACACATAAAGCCAGCTTTTTTGAGTAAATATCTCAACGATTCGCGTTCACTTTTTCTGTTTTCCGGCAGGTCGAGCAAAATTATTCTCCAGAAACCATCCCAAGAAGTATTAGCTAAGGTTGTTTCATTTTCCAACTCTAAGCTGTGCATTTTCCTTTTCCCATCCTTTGTTAAACGAGCGTATTCATTTTGAGGAGAAGAAACCTGCTCGATGAGCCCTGCATCTTTTAACCCCTTCAAAGAGCGGGTAATGGCGTATTTGTCGTTTTGAGAGCAATCATGTGGATTAACTCTATTAGTGAGTTCTGGCAGGGATATGGCAGATTTTTCGCCCAATATTTTTAGTATTTTTTTTGAATATTGGCTATTTGGGGGGAATTTTCTTGACATATATATATGCTATCATATATACTTATATTATACAAGTATTTAGTGGTCGCAGAAAATATGTTAATTATTAAAATAACCTTATAAAATATATGTCAAAAATCATAGGTATAGATTTGGGTACAACTAACTCAGCCGTTGCCATTATAGAAGGCGGCGCGCCAAAAATTATTGAAAACGTAGAAGGAAATCGCACGACTCCGTCTGTCGTCGCGACTGCAAAAAACGGAGATCGTATTGTCGGCTTGCTTTCTAAAAGACAGGCAGTAACTAATCCGGAAAACACTATTTCTGAAATTAAGCGATACATGGGTCATAGGTTTGATGATCCCGAAGTGCAGAAAGATCGCACAACTGCCTCATTCAAAATTGAAGCTGGGGATGGGGGCGGAGTAAGGGTGAAAATGTCTGATAAGTTTTATCGACCAGAAGAAATTTCGGCGATGATTTTGCAAAAAATTAAAACAGACGTAGAAGCAAAAATAGGTGAAAAAATTACTGAAGCTATTATAACTGTGCCGGCATATTTTAATGATGCCCAAAGAAAAGCTACTAAAGATGCAGGACAAATCGCAGGACTTGATGTAAAACGTATTATCAACGAACCGACCGCGGCTGCTCTCGCATACGGATTTAACAAAAAGAAAAATGAAAAAATAGTTGTTTATGATTTCGGAGGAGGAACCTTCGATGTTTCTGTGCTTGAAATCGGTGATGACGTTATTGAGGTGAAATCAACGGACGGAGACTCACACATGGGTGGAGGAGATATCGATAGAAAAATTATTAATTATATTGCCGAAGAATATAAGAAGGAATCAGGCATTGATATCATCAAAGATCCGCTTGCGCATCAAAGGTTAAAAGAAGCAGCAGAAAAAGCAAAACATGAACTTTCCACAACCATAGAAACCGAAATTAATATTCCATTTATTACTTCCGATTCTTCAGGGCCAAAACATCTATTGATGAAAATGACGCGTGCCACCTTGGAATCACTCGCTAAGGAATATATTGACCGCTCAATTGAAATCACGAAGAGAGCTCTTGCCGCTTCGCCATTTAAAATGAACGAAATTGATGAGATTATTATGGTTGGCGGACAAACGAGAATGCCTGCTATAGTATCAGCGGTTAAAAATCTTTTTGGTAAAGAGCCTAATATGTCAATCAATCCTGACGAAGTCGTTGCTCTCGGCGCGGCTGTGCAAGCAGGAGTATTACAAGGAGACGTGCGAGATGTATTGCTTCTTGATGTTATACCACTTTCTTTGGGAATCGAAACATTGGGAGGAGTAGCCACCAAGTTAATCGACAGAAATACTACTATTCCATCTTCTAAATCTCAGGTATTTTCTACCGCCGCCGATAATCAAACATCTGTAGAAATCCACATTGTACAAGGTGAACGCCCAATGGCTTCTGACAACAAATCTTTGGGAAGGTTCATTCTAGATGGAGTGCCACCGGCTCCACGTGGTATGCCTCAAATTGAGGTTGCCTTTGATGTGGATGTGAACGGTATCTTGAATGTAACAGCGAAAGATAAAGCTTCCGGCAAGACACAGTCAATCAGAATCGAAGCAAGTTCTGGTTTGAAGGATGAAGATATTAAAAAAATGCAGGCTGACGCTGAAGCCCACGCAGAAGAGGACAAGAAAAAGAAAGAAAACGCAGAAGTCAAAAATACCGCTGAAATGATTATTTATACTGCCGAGAAAGCGCTCAAAGACAATGAAGCAAAAATTCCAGCAGAATTGAAGGATAATGTGAACGCCAAAATTACTGCCTTGCGAGGAGTGAAAGATGGTGCCGATGGTGAGGCAATAAAGAAGGCCACCGAAGAGCTTTCTGCCGAAATGTCTAAAATAGGAGAAGCAATGGCCAAGGCCGGAGCAACTTCTGGTGCAAATCCAACCCCCGAAGAACAGAATCCCGAAGTAAAAGATGCGGAGTTTAAGGAAAAGGGTCCTGAAGGAGAAACACCGAAGCAGTAAAAACTAAAAAGCCCCTCTGGGGGCTTTTTAGTTTGGTCCATGTTTGGTATAATTAATGAATATGGAGCTTCCGGAAATACCTATAAATAAAGATGTAACTTACCTCGGACTCACTACTTTTCGTGACAAAAACCAGTTGTTCGGCATAAAGCGCAAAGACAGGCGCCAGCACGTTTATGTTCTAGGAAAATCTGGTACAGGTAAATCTGCGCTTATGTTCAACATGATCATTCAGAACATCCAAAATGGAGAGGGTGTTTGTGTAGTTGATCCACACGGGGAGCTTGTCGAGGGGGTGCTCTCTGCCATACCGCCGCACCGCATGAAAGATGTTGTTTACTTCAATCCGGCAGACACTGAATACCACATCGGTTTCAATGTTTTAGAGCTTATTGATCCCCAATACAAACACCTTGTAGCTTCTGGCCTTATGGGTATTTTCACTAAAATTTGGGCGAATGCCTGGAGTGCCAGAATGGAATACATTTTGAATAATTGTATTCTTGCGCTTCTCGATACTCCCGGGACGACTCTTCTCGGAATCCCGAGGATGCTCGTGGATAAAGATTATCGGCAAAAAATAATTTCTAATTTGAAGGACCCAGTGATTAAAGCTTTCTGGGTGCACGAGTATGAGGCTTGGCAAGAAAAATTCAGAAATGAGGCCATTGCTCCGATTCAAAACAAGGTGGGGCAGTTTCTTTCTACTTCCATCATTAGAAATGTTGTCGGGCAAACAAAAAGTACCATCAATATTTTTGACATAATGAACGAAGGGAAAATTTTCCTGGTGAATGTTTCTAAAGGGCGCATCGGTGAAGATAACTCTGGCCTTCTTGGGGGAATGATTATTACCAAAATTCAGCTTGCGGCGATGGAGCGCGTGCGCATCCCAGAAGAACATCGCAAAGACTTTTATTTATATGTGGACGAGTTCCAAAATTTCGTTACCGAAGCCTTCGCCGGAATTCTTTCTGAAGCCAGAAAATACCGATTGAATCTTACCGTGGCGCACCAATATACTGCCCAACTTGTTTCAGACAAAAGCTCTGCAGTGCGTGATGCTGTCTTCGGCAACGTGGGGACGATGATTGTTTTTAGAGTAGGTTCCGATGATGCGGCATTTTTGGAGAAAGAATATGAGCCAGAATTTACTCCGACCGATATAGTGAATTTGCCGAATTACAAAATTTATTTGAAATTAATGATCGACGGAGTGACTTCAAGACCATTTTCCGCGAAAACCTTGCCTCCAATGGTAAAGGCAGGTAATAAAAAAACAGAAGAAGAAGTTATCCGAACTTCCCGTGAACTTTATTGCCGACCGAAGGCTGTAATTGAAAGAGAAATCAATGAATGGAGCGGAATGTCGTTAGGTGATGATAATATTCCCACTTTCGGTGGTTTGGAAAAATTCAAAATCATTTGTTCCAATTGTGGCCTCGAAAAGACTGTACCGTTTAAACCAGAGCCCGGTAGACCAGTTTATTGCAAAGAGTGCATGGCAAAAATTAAATCTGGAGAATTAAAAGTGCTGAAAGGAAGC
>JBBIUG010000025.1:0-3766 GCA_037440325.1 Candidatus Nomurabacteria bacterium
TAAATTGCCATCTTCTGCCCGAAAGTGCAGAACACAGAATTCGGCTTATAGATACGAGACAAAAAATGAAAAATCCTCTCGAAAGAGAGGATTTTTCTATTGGGCTTGCATTTTTAAAATAAGTATGATATACTAGGCTTGTGAGTGTGAGGTTATTCTCACATTAATCGTAACAACATAAGTGCCGCAAAAGACGCCCTTCGGGGTGTCTTTTGTTTTTTATGTTTATGATATAATTATCTCGTTCGGGTATTGGTGAAGAGAATAGTCATCTCTTTGCCGCTTGACATTATTGAACGCTAGTGATATAATGTAGGTATTATGAATAATAAAAAAAATGATATGCCACTAGAAAATTTTAGTTTTAATCCGGTTTCTGGAAAAAAAATTGAGGGAAATAAAGATACTGATGTTGAGATAGTAGACGAAGCGGGAAATTTACTAGAAAAAAGTAAACTCGGAGTGCTTGATGGAGGAGGCGAAGATTCTTCAGCATCCAGCGAAAAACCATCTCTAAAAATAGTTAAAGAAAAAACATTTGAAGGAATAAAGGGAACAGACATGACAGCAGAGGAATACCTTTTGGCGATCAACAAGGAGAGAGCAGAAAAAGGACTTCCTCCTCTTGAAGAAGAAGACGTAACAATTTTGGAGGAAGAGAAGGAAGACAAAGACTCACAAAAAAACGTAGGATAATTTACTAACAATATTTAAACAAAAAACACCCTTATGGGTGTTTTTTGTTTATGGTGGACCGTACAGGAATCTCGACCATTACATGGTCAGTACAGCTTTTTAATTTATTCAGAACAAAATTCTTCACAAATAATAAAAAGCTTTTCTCGTCCTGGCGCAAGCAAAGAAATTTGCTTGCTTACGCCCACGCAATAAAAAAGGCCATTTTCCGATGGCTCTTTTTTCTACGCGTGGACCGTACAGGACTCGAACCTGCCACCCCCTCATTGCAAATGAGGTGCTCTACCAGATGAGCTAACGGCCCATTATTGTGTTTTCAAAACATTGTCGTATTTTCACGTTGCTCTCACGAAGCGCTACAGACGAGCTAAGAGCTCAAACTATATTAATATTACAAACTATTAGCTTTTTCTGTTGCTCTCACGAAGCGCTACAGACGAGCTAACGTCTCAGATGACTACGCATACATTCTAGCTAATTTTGCCAATAAAGCAAATATTATTATTGTTTTTTCCTAAAATTCTGTTAAGATAATGGAAGTTCTCTATAAATAAAAACATTCCGGGGTAGCTCAGCGGTAGAGCGGCCGCCTGTGTCGGATGTTCGTGGTATAATCTACTTGTGTATACCAAAAAGAAAAGAGTAGAAAAACGAACATATGCCGACCGCAAAGAATATATGGTTTTAGCTGTTAGCAGAAGAAGAAAAAAACTTCGCGAAATGGCTAGGAACTATAAAGGCGGAAAGTGTGCTTTGTGTGGTTATGATGAGTGCCAGAGAGCATTAAGTTTCCATCATATTAATCCAAAAGAAAAAGATTTTGATCTTTCTTCTCGGGGGTTGACGCGATCTTGGGAACGTATCAAAAAAGAAATTGATAAATGCGTTCTCTTGTGTGCAAATTGTCACATGGAAGTGCACGATGGTATTACGCAGCTTCCTAAGAAAACTTAGGTTGAAAAACAAGGTGAATTCGGGGAAGCCCTTATGGGGTAATCCCGAGCCAAGCTTTGGCATTTGCCAAAGAAGGTGTAGAGACTATCTCTTTATGAGAGTAGCTCTTCGACTGGTGTCGAAGCGCGAAGCGCCTTGCTCCTAAACCCACTTGGGGCATGGAGATGATATAGTCCACACTTCTAGCAATAGAAGACTAAGTGTAAGCGGTTGGTCGTAGGTTCGATCCCTACCCCCGGAGCAATACTTGACAAATAATAAATACTATGCTATCATATAGGGAGCTACTATAGGAGGTTTTCATGTTTTCCTACGAATTGTACCTTTGGAGGACAGCGAGCAAGTGGAAAAAAGCCCTGATTTTGTTTGACGTTCTTGCGGGGGCGGCTATGATTTGTTTCGTCATCTTCCTGATGACCAACAAGCCACCCGGCACCAGCAGGGACAGGATTCTCGGCGGCGGACACTACTCTTCCAGTCAGGCTACAGAGAACATCCGCGGACTGGAGGCCGCACTCAAGGAAAGAAAGTAAAAACAAAAGAAGGTAAGCCAGCCGCCTAAGAGCTGGCATTTTTTATTTTTTAAATTATTCAAATATCGTTCCACATTGTGAGTTCTTCTTTAATCTTTTTCCAATCTAAAGTTCTGAACTTACTTACCAAGGGGATCAAGATGTAATACATTGTGATACAATAACTTCATGAAAACAAAAATAGGCATTACTCCTGTTGGAGTAGCTATGTTAATTCTAATAGGCATTTTAGTAATTGGGGGAGTTGCATATTATGTAGGGAAAGTCCCAACTCCAGTTCCGCAAAGTATTGAAAAAAATAATTATCAAGCGCAATCAAATAAAGATAATACCAACAACACCATAGACGATGTTTCTAGTTTTGAACAGGCAATTAATGCAAATAATTTAGCTGAAGTAAAAAATTATTTACCCGATAGTATTTATGTCGTTTTAGAAGGGTCGTCTTGTTGTGGGCAAACGAATGTCAGCCAAGCTATTCAGGAGTTAGGAAAGTTATCTGGGCGTTCTTTTTCTTTTGATAAAAACAGTGAGCTGGTTCTAAATTATCTCAGTTCCCAACTGAAACAGTATCCCACAGGAAGAAAATTAGGTCCAAACTTGTTATTAAATGATTTGAAAATCGGCGTAGAAATTACACCAAATAAAAACAAGGCAATAATAGGATACAGGTTAGTAAATGGAAAAGTAACCGATTTGTTTATTGACCCTGGCGTGTATCAAGCAATTGATTAATCTTTCTCAATAAATACTCTCTGAGCAGGTAAACACATATTTCCAAAGGTGGAGCTCTTCTTTAATTTTTCTAGTTCAGGGTCCTGAGCTCGTTCAACAGGGGGAGCCAGGTTTGACTAAACTAAATATTTGTGATATTATACAAAACGAAAGGAGGTGAAAATGCTATTTCTGGTTGGGGTTAACACTCCAGTTCTGGGGAATCGTTTTATCGGTTTTATTGAAGCCGAAAGCAAACCCAAGGCACAAAGAGCGGTGGTAGAAAAGCTGGTGGCCACCGGTGTGCCAATTTACAAAATCGCACAGGAGGTCACTACCTACCAAACGTTGGAAGTCTACAATAGCATAATCAGTATCGTGCCTATCGTCGAGTTTGACGAAAAGAAGGCCGAGGCTCTGGTCGCCCTTATCTAATGAAGGGGCGACTTTTTCTTTTACTCTGAAATCTTTTGAACTTCTCTCTAGCACGGAGTAATAAAGTTAATAATCACAAAGAATTCATCTTCTCTGGGTTACCTTTGGCAAAGCTTTATAAAATTTGATATATTGAATTAATGACATTAGGAGCGATAAATAGCTCTGCTTTGGTGCTTTTTTCTGAGGCAGGGAATCTTGTTTCAAACTTTCACACGAAAGATTTTTTTGACATTCTCATTGTTTCGATAATGGTTTTTGTTTTTATTATTCTTTTTATCCGAACGCATTCCGTTCGTATTTTATTCGGTGTTTTGTTTTTGGTAACCATTTATGGTTTAGTTATTTTTTTAAATTTGCCCCTGTCGCGCATGTTCCTCAATTACTTTTTCGGAATGTTTTTGGTTATTTTGGCGGTAGTTTTTCAGCGTGAG
>JBBIUG010000025.1:3794-8825 GCA_037440325.1 Candidatus Nomurabacteria bacterium
TTGAATTAAAAACAAATAAAGAGAAAGAACAAACTAAAAATGAATTGAAAATTATTGCGGAAGCGGCAGAAGAGTTTTCCAGAAGTAAAACCGGCTGTCTTATAGTATTTCCGGGCAGAGAACCTATTGATAGGCATATCGAAAAAGGATCGTACCTAAATGGCAGAATTTCCAAACCGATTCTTTTAAGCATTTTCGATAAAAATTCTCCCGGACATGATGGTGCACTTATCGTAGAGGGTAACCGAATAATAAGCTTTGGCGCGCATCTACCATTAGCGGAAGAAATCGTGCCAGAGCACGGCACGAGGCATAGAGCGGCTCTCGGCATGTCTCAGAGAACAGATGCACTTTGCCTTGTCGTTTCGGAAGAGACGGGCAATATTTCACTCTTGCGTAACGGTAAAATATTTCCCATCAACAGCAAAGAAGAATTAGAAGAAAAACTAGAAAATTTTTTTAGTGAAAAATCTCCGCAAAAAGAATCCGGCAAATACAAAGAATTAATTAAAAAAAATATTGTGCCTATTATTGTCTCCCTTGGATTAGCTTCAGTTTTTTGGGTAGTTTTTAATTTTCAAACAACAATAGTCCAAAAGAATTTCCTAATCCCGGTTGAAATTCGCAATCTCTCTAATAATTCTCTTCTAGACAGTCTGGATGAGTCGGAGATTGTAGTAACTCTTTCGGGGAAGGATGCGGACTTCAAAATTTTAGACGAAAGTTCTCTCGTGGTATCTCTAGATGTTTCTCAAATGAGTTCCGGTTGGCACAAAATCTTAATAAAAAAAGACAACATAAAAGTTCCATCTGATTTAACCATTGTGAATATAGAGCCTACCAGTGTTAAGTTTCACCTTGGGGAAAAGAAGACCCCTTAAAATAGGTTTTGTGTTATAATTTGAGCATAAATTAAATTAATTTATGGAAAGAAAATACATAATTATTTCAGCAATTGTTTTGGTTTTAATTGTGATTACGACAGTTGCGATTCTTCGTTCAAAGGAGGACACGTGGTTGTGCGAAAACGGCGCATGGGTTAAGCACGGTAATCCGAAAGAAGACATGCCGACGACGTATTGTGGTGATTCAAGTTTGGCCAATAACAAAAAAGCTTGTACCGAGGAGGCAAAGATTTGTTCGGACGGTTCGACTGTTGGGCGTACTGGTCCAAATTGTGAATTTGCTGCTTGTCCCAAGATAAATAGTATTCTTACTGAAGAAGAGGCTCGAACCATAGCTGAAAAGTTTTGTATCAAGGGTGGAGAAGCCCTAGCTGGTGGTATTTATAACCAAGAAACAAAAACTTGGTGGTATGAAGCAAATTTAAATTCTGTGCGGGAAGGATGTGTTCCGGCCTGTGTGGTAGATGATCAGACGAAAACCGCCGGGGTAAATTGGCGATGCATGGGGGTAAAATAAGTTGTTAGAAAAGTCACCATTATTAGTTTAATTAAAAAAATTATGAATATTTTTGAATCCCGAACATTTAAATGGTGGGAAATCGCTTTAATAAAAGTTTGCTTGCTTTCCTTGGGTATTTTGTTGGGACTTTATTTCTTTGATTTTCTGGAAAATTTGCTGACTCTTTGGTGGATTTTGTTAGTAGCGACCGGAGTGTATTTCATTTTTAGGTTATTTATCGTAAAAAAATAAGATTATGGATAAATTAAAATTTGCCTTACTTTCAATTGTGGTTTTGTTTCTAATGGGATTACTCGGGTACTGGTCTGTTGCTACCCTACAAACAGGCACAGAGTATCAAGCAAGTCAGGAATTAAAAAAGCTCAGAGCAGAAAATAGTGATTTAAAAGTAGAGTTGGCTGACTTGCAAGATGAAGTCAACACGCTTCAATCGAGTGCCAAGGAGAGCCCTGTTGACGTAGCACCAGCTCCAGTACCGACGAAAACACCAAGTTCTCAACCGTCAAATGTATATAAAAACCAAAGTCTTATAAATGACTTGCAAAAACTCGTTGATGGCAATGTTCTCATGAAGTTGAATTCTGCCGGCACGAGAGTGGGAACCGTGCAAAAGTTTTTGAATCTTTACAACAACACCACAAACAAAGTAGATAATGGTTATGGGGCAGCTACCGAAAAGGCGGTTGCGGCCTTTCAGAAAGACCAGGGGCTAACAGCTGACGGACAGGCCGGAAGGGGGACCTTCAGTAAAATGATAGATTGGCTTAAAAAACAAGGATAGGCGGTGGTGTTTATGATTATGCTATAATATAAGTGTAATAATTATTAGCTAATTTAAAAAAATATGAACGAGAACAATAATGCTAGTGTCGGGGGAAATGTTAATTCTCCAAGCAAAAAAGAGAACAATGTTTTGATGGGTGTGCTTGCTTATTTAGGTATTTTGGTTCTTATCCCATTTTTTGTTGCGAAGAACGAACCATTTGTTAAGTTCCACGTAAAGCAAGGTTTGGTACTATTTGTTATTGAAATCGCGGTGTATCTTTTGTTCTCAATGTTCTGGTCGTTTTGGATGCTTGTACAACTTTTAGATCTTGCAGTGATCGTGCTTTCCATCATTGGAATAATCAACGTTGTTCAAGCGAAAGAGAAAGAGCTTCCTTTGGTAGGCCAGTTTTCCAAGTATTTTACTTTCTAGTTTAATCAGTTAAAGATATTTTCTCGTGAAAAAATATATTATTATATTACCTATTCTCGTTGCTTCGATAGTACTATTTATAGTTTTTTATTATAAATTTGACCCTTCATCATTGGCCAGACTTTCCTTTTACGTTGATTTAGCGAATCCGTCTATGCGTATCGTGAGGATAGAGGAAGGTTTGCGTAAAGAAGAAGTAGCACAAGTTTTAGAAAATAAGCTCGATTGGAGCGAAAAAGACAAAAGAGATTTTATCAATAGTTCCAACGTAGAGGGACATTTTTTCCCAAAGACTTATCTGATATACAAAGACGCGGATCCTGCTGTGGTTGGGGCCACCATGACAGATGAATTTTCTGCTCAATTAAGCAAGGTAAAAAAACCAAAACTGAAAATGGTGAATGAAGACACGGCGATAAAGATCGCTTCAATTATCCAAAGAGAAGCCGGGGGTAAAAATGATATGGCTCTGATTTCCGGGATTATCTGGAATAGAATTTTCAACGGTATGAAATTGCAAATAGATGCGACCCTACAATATGCAAAAGGCAGCGAAGAAGATGGATGGTGGGGGGAAGTTAGCCCGGAGGACAAAAAAATAAAGTCTTCTTACAATACGTATTTGCATGAAGGTCTTCCGCCTAGTGCTATCGCGAATCCGGGGATAGAAGCGATATATGCTGCATACAATCCACAAAAAACAAGCTGTTTATATTATTTGCATGACAAAAACAGAAAGATTCATTGTGCCGCAACCTATGAACAGCACAAGAAAAATATCGAAGTTTATTTATAATGTCTTATTTGATAAAATAGTTTCTAATTATAAATTATTTTTTGTAAATATTATGAAAAAATATTCTATTTGTGTGGTGTTTGTTTTTCTCGGATTGTTAATGGCTGGTAACGTAAAAGCTACGGTCGTTGAACCCATATATACTGCAACAATAAGCACATTACCCGAGATGGGAGTTCCCATTACTCTTCACCTTGATCCAGTTGCTGGAGTGGGCGGATTGGATTTTGTTTTAAGTTCGAGTAATCCAACTTCTGGTTGGTATTTTACAAATGCAAATGCAAGTGCTTGCACCACAACCCTGACGGAGAATCTTTTACATATGAATGCCAGTACCGCCAACAAAAACTTTTGTTATTTTGATTCAACTCCAGGAACTTATACTTTAACGTCAACCAATAGTCAAAGCACAACAGCTTTACAAGAAATTACCGTTGTTGGTAATCCGGTTGATACAACAAACCCGATTCTTGGTATAACTATGCCCATAGGCAATAGTTATACCAACGACAATATGGTCAGCAATCTGAATTTTACTGCAAGTGACGATACGGATGAAATATTGGACTATGCGGTATACGTCGATGATGAGAGCGCGCAGGGAGAGCCAGTGGCAACAGGAACTATTTTGAGTGGCGGATCTGTCGGAACCTCTGTTCCACCGCAAACGGATGGAAGACATACCATTACTATTAAGGTGTCGGATAATGCCGGCAATTTTGCGTTGAAATCCGTTGTGGTAAATATTGATACAGTCAATCCAATTCTTCTTTCTGCGGAAACTTCTGCTCCTTATAACGCTGTACAGATATTGTTCGATGAAAATTTGCAAAACAATGAAGAAGGCCATTATCCGCAAGTGCATGATTTTGATGTTTATAATGGGGAAACTTCTTATGGCATAGAAAGTGTAAGTTATGAAAATAAAAAAGTAACAATAATTTTGACGAATCCGATATTAAAAGGAGATAAACCCGTTTTGTATGTTTATCCAGCATTAGCAAGTCTTGTCGATTTGGCAAACAACTACTTTAATGGCGGGGAAGGATACAATATGCCGATTCAAGTAGAGCAACAAACCAGTACAATAAGTGGCGGAAAATACATTCCAAGAGAAGAACCGATAAAAATTCCGGGATGCGCCGAAAGGGTAGACGGATATAGCACAATTGATGGAAAATCTTGCGCAAACAATATTCCACACGAAGATGGTTGGGTGCTTGGAGCCGAAAAATTTAACTTCACGCTTCTCCTTAAGAGAGAACAACCACCATACTCAACAGGTGCTTATATGAACGAAGTTTTAGAATTACAAAAATTTTTAAACGCAAACGGATATGAAAGTGGGCCTGAAGATGGAAAATTTGGACCCTTGACCGAGGGGGCTGTTATCAGATTCCAATTGGCGAATGGCTTGGTGGGGGATGGGGTTGTGGGACCACTTACTAGAGCAGTGTTGGATAAACAAATTTAAAAATATAATATAAAAAGAAAAAAGCGGCGGCCTATGGCCACCGCTTTGCGATGATGGTTAATCAAGCGGGGTATTTTCCGAAACCCCACTTTTCGTGCTCCAGACGAGATAGTAAAGAACACTCTCTGGGGCGGTAGA
>JBBIUG010000026.1:0-8793 GCA_037440325.1 Candidatus Nomurabacteria bacterium
GTGTTATCCGCGATGGCCACCTCACCCGAGAGATTGGGCGTTACGGGAATATTGTTAAAAACTCTCATGCTCGCAATATTATTCCCGGCGATAGACGCATCGGCAAGAGTAAATACTCCAGTCCCGGTACCAGCTATATCAATAGTATAGTTTTGCCCTCCATCGGTCGGCAAATAAACGAACTTTTGTTCATCCATAATTTCGTAATCCGCATTTGGAATATTGTTCTCAATACTAATCCCATCCTGGGACAATCCAGAGTGATTTCCATTTTGGTCCACAACGTCAATAGAAAGGGGGCTGTACACAGAGATGATTCTGCCGTTAAGTTCGCATCGTGAAACATCTTGGGTAACATTGTCTTGGTTAGAAAGATTGTTCCCTGAAACGATATCAACAATTTTTTGTCGAACCCCTTCCTGGCTCAGCATTTTCCCATGTTCACCTGTTAACGCGAAATATTTATTCTCTTGATTGATAGGCAAGTTAAAAGAACTATCAAAGGGCACCGTGCCGTCACCCGGCACTTCTTCCGGCGCCAGGTATTTAATGTAATCGCCCAGAAAACCATGGTAAATAACTTTCCTGATTTTCCCAATTGTTCCCGACTTGCATCCGTTAATAGCATACAAATTTATCCCGGCGGTTCGCATATCGTAGTTGTCAAAATCCGAGACGTGCAATTTTTGCGCGTTAATCAAGGCTTGAGCACTTAACCCGTGGTCAACAGTTAAAAAGCTATTCATGTCTTGGTAATTCAGATCACGTGATGTATAAAATATCCCTGACTGATCAAAAATTTTTACATAACTACCTTTTGTATTGTAATATTGCTCACTAGGCAAAAGATCATACGCAACGGGTAAATTTTTAGAAATTTTTTTCATCTCGCTGTCGGCGACTAGATAATTTCCAAAATTATCTCCCTGGATTAAGGCCTTCACTGCTTTGGGTGCACCTGTATTGGGCACACCGACAAAAACTGCTTTATCAATGTGGTGTTCGGAGGGATTTTCCATCACATATTTTTTTACCAAAAGCCCACCCGTACTGTGCGCGATGATGTCAACCTTATCGGCTCCACTTTGGACAAGAACGTCCATAATTTTTTGTTTTAATATATTTATATTTTCTTCATTCACTCCATAACGCCAATCGTATGGCAACAAGAAAAGGTCCGTTCCTTCAACATATCCTTGATTCTGAAATTCATTAATAAGACTATTGGTATAGTCATAGGTAAACATTGCGAGTGTTGCTTTTTTAATTACGCCTCCAATTGTCAAACTCGTATCTGCCGGAGTCAAATTAGAGTTGAACTGCAGAGGATCCATAAACTCATCCCCGATATCAAGAAGATTGTGCTCGAGATCAAGCCATAATTTTTCCAATCCGCCCTCTGTTGGTTTACTAATTTCTGTGCCCAAAACTCCCGGGACTATTATTACTGGATTGTGTTTTGGGGTTGTAGGTTCTCCGGTTAATGTTGCCGATATTTCGATAGTATTAGAAAATGAATCCGCATAAGCAACATCCTGTATTAAATAATTTTTTGTAAGTGGTGGAACCTCACTTGATTCCACATCGAGAATACATTTAAAAATTTGTCCTTTTAGGGATTGTGGCAACGGCTCTCCGTTTTTTGTTGAATCATAATCCGCAGGACACTCTCCCTCAAAACATGGGGGTTCTGTGATTAAATTCCAGCTATCAGCCTGGTCAGTAGGGAAATTTAATTCTCCTGTCGCTGGAATACCAAGGGTATTGGGGGTAAAACCAATATCTGTTTCTTCTCCATCCCTTGGACTGAGCGATAAATATGGACACAGGTTGGGAGCACTATCAATACATACGCCATTTTCATCATACTGATTGCATTGAGGATAAACTAGTATGGAATATGTGGCTGATCCATCGCTCGGTAAAAAATTTGGGTCTAAGGAGACGCTAAAATCAGTACTTGAACTTTCCACTGAGCCAAGGCTAACGTCAACATTTTGTATGTTAAAAACAAATTGTGTCCAAAAACTAAAAACAAAAGGGGTAAAAAGAAAAAAAATAAACAAAAATAGAATAACTAATTTTTGTAATCGCATTTTATTTAAAACAATTTATATATTTTTATTATCTCACATGTTTTATGTACCACCTGTGGAAAACTAAATCACCATTACATATTTACGCCATGGCTGAAATATGCAAATCATATGGCCTAGCAAGTTTAAATGTTTTAAAATTATCTCTAATTTTTATTTCTTTAAGATACGCCAGAAAATCTTTTGGTAAGGGAGAGGGCCCAACCCAAACACTTTTCTGGATCATAATGTATCCAAACTTAATTAATTGTCGACGAAACCAATCTCTATCTTTTTTCATATTATGCGGGATATCATACATAACAATAAGATTTTTGGGGCTATTTTTATTGAACGGTGAGATAAAAACAACATTATAAAAAGATTTTTTTCTGTTTTTTATTTTTATGCGTTTATTGGGTTTTTTTGAAACAATTGGATAGCCAAAAGTATTAACTCGAACTCTTTTATAAAATAATTTTTTTTTACTATTCATATATATGATTTTATCACATATGCACATTTACGCCATGGCGTAAATGTGCATAGTTTGATTATTTACAAAATGTTCACAAAATATTTCTACATCTTCCTTGGGGCTTCGATACCGAGGAGGGAGAGGCCGTTTTTCATTACGAAGGAAAATGCGTAAGTAAGGGCAATTTTGTACGAAGAATATTGGTCGTCTTTACTTACGATAAGATTGTTACCATAAAAACTGTTGAATGCACGCGCAATCTCTACTAAATGATTCGCAATATAGTGCGGTTCATATTCAAAAGCTGAACGTGCCACAATTCTCGGGAATTTATATAATAGTTTTTCCAATTCAAGAATTTCTTCCGGCGCATTTTCAAAATCCGGCAAAATATTTTCTTTTTGCGCTTTTTCCAAGACAGAATTCGCGCGAGTGTAAGAATATTGTAAATACGGACCGGAATCTCCATCAAAAGAAATTGATTTTTCAAAATCGTAAATGATGTCGCCACCGATGGATTGTTTTAATATTGAGTATTTTATCGCCGCCACGCCGACTTCGTTGGCAATTTGTTCTTGTTCCTCCGAAGAAAAATTGCGGTCAGTCATTTTTTCCAAGACCATATCACGTACATCATTCAATAATGACTCTCCGGTAACTACGTTCCCCTTTCTTGAACTCATTTTTCCTCCTACAAAACGCATCATGCCATGCGTTATGTGTTTCATTCTGTTCTCAAGCTCTGGATGAATAATAGACAAAGCTTTTGCTACGACACGCATGTAATCCATCTGTTCGTTTGCGGTGATGGTGATGGATAAATCCATGTCAGGGTCAGTTTTGAATTTCTCTTCAGTTAAGCCCAACTCTTTCGCTTCGTATGTGGGTAACCCCTGTGAAGTGATAAATACTCTGGTGTGAAGTTTCGGATCGTGTTTGTCCGCCTTGAAAACCACTGCGCCATCCGATTCTTCAAAAACTTTTCCGGCATTTGCCCTGACGACTTCTTCCCCGAGAGAAGCCATTACGCTTTCCAAGAAGTAGAAATCAAATTTCGTTCCCAAAATTTTATAAATGTCTTCAAAAGCCTCCATCGTCACATCAAAACCCCATTTATATATCTCGTTTATTTTGTCGTCATTTCTCACATATAGTTTTTTATTAATCTCGTCAATTTCTTTTTTTGCTTTTTCGTCTGTTTCATAAAGTTCCGCTCCGCGAGAATATGCTCGCCCGATATTCCCTGCCTGAAGAGCGATAGAGCCAGCCTTGCTTTGCAATTTCTCGTTATCAAAAAGTCCGTAAATCGCTTTCGCCACATGGAGCCCCACGTCGCCTTGGTAATTGGCACGAGCCACTTCGGCTCCGGAATGTTCTAAAATCCTTGCGATTGATTCACCGACGGCGTTCGTCATGAGGTGTCCAATATGAAAAGGCTTGAAAGGATTCGGGTCGGTATATTCCACCATTATTTTTTTGCCCAAAAGTAGTTCGTTCTTTCCATACTCTTTTCCTTTGTTCAAAATTTCTTCGATACTCTTACTAAAATATTTTCTGGACAAATAAAAATTCAAAAATCCAGCTGCTGCCTCTACTTTAGCAATTTCTTCCGGTAAATTTTTATCCAATTCTATTTTTATTTTTTCAGCTAACTCTTTTGGATTAATTTTCGCATTTTTTGCGCAAACCATCGCGACGTTTGAAGAAAAATCGCCGTTCTTCAAATCATCCGGGTGCTCAATAATGAAATCAGTCTCTTCAACTCCGATTTTTTCTAACGCATCCTTTATTAAATTTTTTATTTTCTCTTTCATTTTATTTTTTTCCAGTACTTCCAAATTTTCCTTCTCCCCGCGCAGAATCGCTAAGTTCTTTTGTCTCCTCAAGCTCTCCGATAACTACGGGGGCAATTACAAGTTGCGAAACTTTGTCCCCTTCTTCAAAAGTATAAGGCTTATCGGATAAATTTACCAACAAGGTGTTATATTCTCCTCTATATCCAGCGTCAAAAACTCCTCCCATTTTAGTAAGACCTGAGTTAGAAATGCCAGACTTATCCATGACAATAGCGGCGTAGCCTTCGGGAAATTCTAAAGCAAAACCATGCCAAAAACGATATTGTTCACCAGGGTTAATGGTTACCTCCTCCATGGCAAACATATCCATACCCACGTCCCCTGGGTGGTGATATTTTGGTAGTTTTGCGTTTTCTTTTAATTTTTTTACTTTTATTTTCATTTCAAAACTTTTTTAATTTTTTTATAAATCTCCTCGTGGATGTCTTCACGAGTTTTCATGACTTCACCTTTTGCGCAATCTATTTTAACCCAACCTCTCTGTGTCTTTGCGAGCCAAAGCGCACTCATTATAGAGTTTTTCAAAAAATTCTTGTCTTTTTCGTGTACATCTTTTTTGCTTCCTAGATATGCTCGCGCGCCCTTGTAATCGCGATCTTTTATCAGTTTCAAAACCATTTCAATCGGTAAAGATAAATATATAGTGAGATCCGGTACTGGAATTTTAAAAACTTTATACTCCATTTCCGCTAGCCATTTTATAAAAGCTTCTCTTTTTTTTACATTAGCAATTTTTCCTCCTTGGTGTATTTGATTTGAGGAAATGTATCTATCTAAAATAACCATATGACCCTTTTTGAGCCAATTTTCGATTTGCTCTTTTGATTCCCATCTATCCGCAGCATATACGACTGAGGCAATTTTGGGATGAATATTCACCCAGTTGTAGTATTGTTCCGAAAGACAATGGCCAATAAATTTGCCAAAAAAATTATCTTCATATCTTGGAAAATGAATATATTTTATTTTTTTCCCATCCTTTTTTAGATGTTTTATAAGCAAATTCGTCTGCGTGGTCTTCCCACTACCGTCTGTTCCATCTATTACAATAAGTTTGCCACGTTTTGCCATATTATTTTTTTATTATTAATTCATCCTTCGGTTTTGACTGTTTTAAGTTCTGAACTATTTTTTCAGCAACAAATTCTGGCTCCATGTAATCTTTGTAATCAGCCGGCTTGGCTTTTCCAAAAAAATTTGTTTTCATCCCTGAGGGATATGCCGCAATAACAAAAATTTTATATTCCCTAAGAGCCTCACGAAGTAATTTTGTAAATCCTCTTACTGCCCACTTACTCGAGGAATAAACTGCAGAAAAAGGACTTGGGACAAGAGCTCTTGAAGAAATTATATTAATGATTACTCCAGATTTCTTTTTTTTCATATATTTCATCACAGAGCGAGAACCGTAAAAAGTTCCAAAAAAATTAACATCCATGACTTCGTGTGCTTGTTTGGAATCAACTTTTTCAATTGGCAAATGGCCCATGCCAGTGCCAACGTTGTTTATCCATATATCAATCTGGCCAAATTTTTTCATGGCAAAATTGGCAAGATTCTTCATGTCATTTTCTTTTGTTACGTCTGCTTTAATACCAACAATCCCGTTTTCTAAATTTTTCGGCTCTTCTTCGTTTTTAGAACAAACTACAATTTTTGAACCTTCTTTTAAAAAACAAAGAGCGAGGGCTTTGCCCAAACCCTTACTTCCTCCTGTGATAACTACAATTCTATTTTTTAAATTCATGAGTTTTTATTTTTTTCTTAAAACCTCATTAATTTTTTTCGCAATTTTAATCATGTCTTTTTCTTTTTTTCCGCGCGTGGTCTCTGCATATGTACCAAGACGGATACCGGAAGGATCCATCGATTTTCTGGTATCACCTGGGATCATATTGGCGTTAACAATAATACCCGCCTTTTCAAGCTTTTCGCCCGCTTCTCCTCCTGATATTCCAGCTCCGTTCATCCAAGTATCTACTAAGATTAAATGCGAGTCTGTTCCTCCAGAAATAACGCGCCAGCCAAGACGGGAGAGTTCATCGGCCAAAACCTTGGCGTTTTTTACTACTTGCTTAGCGTATTTTTTAAAAGAAGGTTTAGCTGCTTCCGTTAAAGCCACGGCAACCGCGGCAATATCATTTTCGTGCGGACCACCAAAGAGCCCCGGGATAACAGCTTTATCTATTTTTTTATCAAGTCCTCTTTCGTCTTTTTTGGCGAAGACTATAGCGCTTCTGGACCCTCTCAAACTTTTGTGAATCGTTGTCATGACCGTATCAGCGTAAGGAAAAGGTGATGGATAAACACCTCCTGCTACAAGCCCCGCGAAATGTGACATATCTACGTGCAAAAATGCTCCTTTCCGCCCATCAGGATAAATTATGGCATCAGCGATTTCTCTAAATTTTTTAAAATCAACAAACCTTGGATACGCGGTAAAACCGCAAACGATCAAATCAGGTTTTTCAGCTGTAGCGAAATCCTTTAAGGCAGCGTAATCTATAATTTCGGTTTTTGGATCAACTTCGAACTGAACAGACTTCCAAATTTTACCCGTCATTGAGGCGGGATGCCCATGTGTTAAGTGTCCGCCCGAAGAAAGTTTCATTCCCATAATTTTCCCCCCGATTGGTACCAAGGCAGTGTATACCGCAAAATTCGCGGGGCTACCAGAAAGAAGCTGAACATTAACGTGCCAGTCTGTACTTTTCAATTTAAACAATTCTAGGGCTTTTTTTATCGCTAAATTTTCTATCTTATCGATAATTTCATTCCCCCTATAGTATCTATGGTCTGGATACCCTTCGGCGTATTTGTTGGTAACTTTCGAGCCAAGCGCTTTCAAAACGTCATTTGACACATAATTCTCAGAGGCAATCAAATTGATAACGTTTTTTTGTCTTTTTTCTTCCGCCTTTATCAATTTTTCTATTAGTTTATTTTGCATGTTTTTATTGTAGCACACTTAATAACTATGCTTCCAAGCATATCCGTTCTCATTATTTTTGCACCGATTTGCGCTAGCGTAGCCAATGTTTCTTCGTGTGGATGACCATAATTATTATCTTTGCCGTCCGAGATTAGAGCATATTGCGGAGAAATAGCTTTTGCAAATTGGAAAGAGGTTGATGTGCGCGAACCGTGATGTCCAACTTTTAAAATAGTACTTTTCAATTGTTCCGCGGAATTTTCTGTGAGGATTATTTTTTCTGTTTTTATCGGGGCATCGCCAGTAAGCATTATGGAAGTACTACCATAAATGAGCCGCGCAACAACGGAACCATCGTTGGTGGCCCACGCAGCAACATCTCTATCCGGAAACAAAATATCAATTGAAACACCTCCACCCATATTCAACCGCATTCCTCTTTTGGCTAAAATGTCTGGAATGTTTTGTCTTTTGAGTTCAGCTTTAAAATTTTGATACGTTTTAGAATCAGTTAGTGCTCCGGATTCAAATACTGTGCCGACTTTATAATTTTTCAAAATATCCATTGCTCCACCTAAGTGGTCAGCATCAGGATTCGTAATTACTATCGCGTCTATCGTTTTATCAAAGGGAGACATAACCTTCTGCAGTGGTCCCATAACACTATGCGTTGGTCCAGTATCAAACATCACCTGCGTACCAGCCGGAGACTCGACAAAAAGAGCGTCTCCCTGCCCCACATCAAGCATGGCAAAGGTAAATTGCTTATGCGAATTTTGCCAATCAAGGCAAACAAGAAAAATAACGATAAATAAAAGGAAAAATGCGAGAAAGAATAATCCGTATTTCTTAACAGAATTTTCATGTTTTTCTTCCATGATATAATGTTAGCATGAATAAATTTGAAGAAAAAAAATTTAATATTCCGGAGCTCAAAGGAATCTCAAGGAAAAATATTGAGGAGCATTTGAAGCTCTACGCTGGTTATGTGAAATCCACGAATTTAATTTGGGAGAAATTAGGAAAGCTGATGGCCGATCCTGAAAAAAATTCTTTTGTGATAGGAGAAATACAAAGACGCTTCGGTTTTGAGTTCAACGGTATGCGAAATCACGAATATTTTTTTAAATCACTGGAAGGCGGAACCAAGATGTTGCCGGCAGATTCGATGTTTAAAAAAGAGATAGAAAAAATTGCGCCTTTCGAAAAATGGCTACAGATATTCAAATCTATCGCGATGACTCGCGGACCAGGCTGGGCGGTACTTTATTGGGACAAACAAACGAAACAACTTGTCGTTACTTGGATAGACGAACATCATATGGGCCAGCTGAACGGTCTCTCCTGGATTCTCGGCATTGATATGTGGGAACACTCTTTCGTAGCTGATTATCAGCCAAGCAGCAAGAAACAATATATTGAAGACTTTTTCACAAATCTAAACTGGGAGGT
>JBBIUG010000027.1:0-6772 GCA_037440325.1 Candidatus Nomurabacteria bacterium
GCGGGTGCGGAAGTGACCCACCTCGATGCATCAAAGCAAACCTTGGGTTGGGTAAAGGAAAATCAAAAAACAAATGCTGAATTGATAGAAGCACCACTTCGAATTATTGAAGATGATGTTTTAAAATTTCTTGAACGAGAAGAAAAAAGAGGCAATAAATATGATGCCATCATTATGGATCCGCCTAAATTTGGCAGGGGACCAAAAGGGGAAATATGGAAAATTGAAGAAATGCTCCCAAAACTACTTTTACAAGTTGGAAAAATTCTAAGTGAAAAACCGCTTTTTGTTATTTTGACTTCATATGCTACGGATTCTTCTTCGTTATCTTTGGGTTATGCACTCTTGGAAACAATGAAGGATTATAAAGGTAAAATAGAAACAGGAGAACTTTGCATAAAAGAAAAATCAAATAATCGCTTAATCTCTCTTGCGAACACGGCAGTTTGGAGCATATAATTTACTGATATGGTTATTACGGTTGTTTTTTTTATTATTAATAGGAATAGTCGTTTTTTTTATTAACAATAATGCAAATAATAATATGGAATCAAAAACAACTGCTCGAGATTTTTTTATAAATCTGGGTGCCATAGTTGCGCTGGGTTTTTTTGTTGGTAACTTTATTGGTCTTTTATTCACAATAATAAATAAAGCGTATCCGCCTACAGGTGGGTATGATTATTACGGAAGCTCTTCAATTAGTTTTCCGGTCGCCGCGCTCATTATTTTCTTCCCGATTTACATTCTTTTGATGTGGCTTTTGGAAAAAGGATATTTTACCGAACCTGAGAAGAGAAATATTGGTATCCGCAAATGGCTTACGTATATAACTTTGTTTTTTTCGGGATTCGCCCTAGCTGGAGATTTAGTCACGATTTTGTATTATTTTATTGATGGTAGGGATATTACCACAGGATTTATTCTCAAAATTTTAACTGTTTTGATAACCTCGCTTTCAATTTTCTTTTACTATATTTCTGATGTGACGGGAAGACTTAGCAGCCGTTCTCGAAAAATCTGGACGATCGTTTCTTCGCTCGTTATTGTTTTGTGTATTGTCTGGGGTTTTTCTGTCCTTGGTTCTCCGCGAACGCAGCAGCTTATCAAGTATGATGAACAAAAAGTAAGTGATTTACAGAACATAGAAAATTCTATTCAGAATTTTTATTCGCTGAAGGGTGTTTTGCCGAAAGATTTTTCAGAGTTGGAAGCGCAACAAAATTATTTCATAAACACAAAAGATACCCAAACGGGCGCACTGTATGAATATGAAAAAACAAGTGATACTTCGTATAATATATGTGCGGTATTTAACAAAGAGTTAACAAAAAATGATTATACTGCAAGATTTGGTCCATACGGCGGGAGCGTTTGGTTGCATGGCGCCGGTAGATATTGTTTTCCAGAAACCATAAATCCGAATATATATTCTAAGCCCGTACCAGTGCTCAAATAATCGCGCACCAAGTTTTTGGGGATTGTAAAAAAACCTTTGCAAAAAGGTAGCTTTTTGGGTATTATTGATATGCATGAAAGAGTACGATCATAAAAAAATTGAGAAAAAATGGCAAATATTTTGGGAAAAAAATGGAACGTATCACGCCCAAAATAAATCTAAAAAACCGAAATATTACAGTTTGATTGAATTTCCATATCCCTCTGGTGACGGTTTGCACGTGGGGCATCCGCGACCATATATAGGTATGGATGTTATTTCCAGAAAAAGAAGACTTGAAGGGTGTAATGTTTTATATCCTATTGGTTGGGACGCCTTTGGCCTGCCCACAGAAAATTTTGCAATAAAAACCGGGAAGGACCCGCGAGTAGTCACCAAGAAAAATACAGATACTTTTAGGAGACAAATAAAATCACTTGGTGTTTCTTTTGATTGGTCACGAGAAATAAATACGACCGATCCAAAATATTATAAATGGACACAATGGATATTTTTACAATTTTTGAAAAAGGGTTTAGCTTATAAAGCCAAAATCGCTATCAATTGGTGTCCGAAAGATAAAACGGGTCTTGCAAACGAAGAAGTCGTGGGTGGCTGTTGCGAGCGTTGCGGAACGCCGGTAGAAAAAAGAGAAAAAGAGCAGTGGATGCTGGCGATTACTAAATATGCTGAGCGCCTAGATAAAGACCTTGATGATGTAGATTACTTGCCGCAAATTAAACTTTCTCAAAGGAATTGGATAGGGAGGTCGGAAGGCGCAGAAATTGATTTTAATATCGTAGCAAACCGAGCGGAGACTTTTTCTAAAACTGCGCCCTCGGAGACAGAAGGACATGGAACCCACACGTTTTCCAAAAATTCTCCGCTCGGTTTTGCAAAAGTTTTTACCACCCGCCCAGATACTATTTTTGGCGCGACATATTTAGTACTTGCGCCGGAGCATGAGTTAATTCAAAAATTAAAAAAACAAATAAAAAATTGGAGTGAAGTAGAAAAATATGTTAATGAAATAAAAAACAAAACCGATATTGAAAGAACGGCGGAAGACAAAACAAAAACAGGGGTTGAATTAAAAGGTATCAAGGCGATAAACCCCGCAAATGAAGAAGAAATTTCAGTGTGGATTGCCGACTACGTTTTGGCTACTTATGGTACAGGCGCGATAATGGCTGTACCAGAGCACGATGAAAGAGATAGAGATTTTGCGACAAAATATAGTTTACCTATTATAAACAAACCGCTTGTTGACGCAAGGGAAATAACAAAAAAAGTAGGAGGAAAAATGGTTACCAAATTCAAGCTTCGAGATTGGGTTTTTTCTCGACAACGATATTGGGGAGAACCTATACCCGTTGTGCACTGTGAGAAATGCGGAATTGTACCCGTTCCAGAAAAGGATTTGCCGATAGAGCTTCCGAAAGTAAAGAATTATCAACCGACAGATAGCGGTGAATCACCACTCGCAAATATCTCTAAATGGGTAAATACAAAATGTCCAAAATGTAAAGGCGTGGCAAAAAGAGAGACGGATACGATGCCAAACTGGGCAGGCTCTAGTTGGTATTACCTCCGTTACGTTGATCCAAAAAACAAGAAAATATTTGCCGACAAAAAATTATTAAAATATTGGACACCCGTTGACTGGTATAATGGGGGAAATGAACACACAACCCTGCACCTTTTATACTCACGTTTTTGGCATAAGTTTTTATATGACCAAGGACTTGTGCCCACCGCTGAGCCATATAAAAAACGCACCGCGCATGGAATGATTTTAGGCGAGGGGGGAGTAAAAATGTCCAAATCTTTGGGTAATGTTATAAACCCTGATGAAATTGTAAAAACATATGGAGCAGACACCTTGCGCGTTTATGAAATGTTTATAGGCCCATTTAGCCAGTCTGTCGCTTGGTCCACAGAGAGTATCATCGGAGCGCGAAGATTTATTGAAAAAGTTTGGAGGATTGGGTTTCGTGTGCAAGTTTCGAAACAGAAAAATTCTTCCGGTTTGACCCTTCCCGGAGTACCAGGCGGGACCCACACCGTTCAGAATTCTTCTGTTTCAAAACTTTTAAATAAAACCATTAAAAAAGTTTCTGAGGACATAGAAGACACGCACTTTAATACGGCAATTTCTTCGATGATGATTTTAGCAACCGAGATGGAAAAAGCAGAAATAGTGAGAAGAGAAGATTATAAAAAATTCTTACAAATTTTAAGCCCATTTGCTCCTCACGTTGCAGAAGAACTTTGGTCTACGCTCGGGGAAAAGAAGTCAGTCAACGTATCCATTTGGCCGACGTGGGACAAGAAGCTAATAGAGGATGAAGAGGTGAAAATAATGATACAAATAAACGGGAAAGTTCGAGCCGAACTTATGATAAATGTAGATGAAAATGAAGAATCAATCAAAAGAAGAACGCTTTCAGATGAAGTTGTAATGAAGTATTTGGAAGGTCGAGAAGCAAAAAGAATAGTTTATGTGAAGAATAGGCTCATCAACGTAGTCGTATAGTTGCCATTTAGTGTTTAACTTTATATAATTGTTTAGTAAGTATAGTCGTCGTTTTATTAATTTTTTAATTATTATGCATTCAAATATTTTTGACAAGCTATCTTTTTGGTCACTGTTTTCGGTTATAGTTTTGTTGCCGGTTTTTTGTCTTCCATTTACCAATATCCCTATTGAAACCTCCAAGGGGTTTCTTTTAGTCCTGGGGCTTGTCTTATGTTTAGTCTTTTGGACGCTGGCCAGGTTTTCTGACGGAAGGATAACTTTTCCAAAGTCATGGCTTTTCGTCTCGGGCCTTGGTATTATTTTGGCTTTCCTGATTTCTTCTCTTTTTTCCTCAAATTCTTACGTGTCATTATTTGGTACCATGCTTGACGTAGGTAGTTTTTATTTTATCTTATTAGGGTTTGTTTTAATGTTGATGTCGTCAGTTATTTTCCGAGATCAAATTAAGGCTAAAATAGTTTTACTGGGAATCATCTTATCTTCTGCTTTCGTTTTGATTTTTCAATTTGCACATATTTTTGTTCCCAAAATTCTTGCGCTTGGAATCCTCTCTGATAAAACTAGCAACGTTTTGGGTTCATGGAACGCGCTTGGATTTTTCTCTGGCTTTGCCTGTTTGATGTTTCTTTTTGTTATTGAGTTTTTTCCTATTTCTCAAAAAAGAAAAATTGTGTTAGCAATTTTCACTCTTTTTGCGCTGTTGTTAATGGTTTTTGTTAATTTCTCATTGATTTGGGTGTTCGTTGGAATTTCAAGTCTAATCATTTTTGTTTATAAAATTTCAACAACCTTTCACGCAAAAGAAGAAGGAGAGAAAAAACATTTCCCGATAGTGTCTTTTGTGGTGGTGATTGTTTCTTTATTGTTCTTTGTGTCCGGACCAATTTTAGGTGGTATTATTCCTAGCCGTTTTCAAATATCAAATACCGAAATCAGTCCTACTCTTGGTACCACAATGGCTATTACAAAAAATGTGCTTATGAAAAATCCTATCGTGGGCATTGGTCCAAATAGATTTGGAGAAGCTTGGGCAATGTACAAACCGGTCGCTATAAACAATACTCAATTTTGGAGTGTTTCCTTTGATTCCGGTTCTGGATTGTTACCGACCCTGACCGCAACGACCGGAATTCTGGGAATTCTTTCTTGGTTGGTATTTTTACTTTTGCTTTTGGTTATAGGCACAAGGTCAGCGTTCTCTAGTATAAAGAATGGTACTAATTCGGAAATGACAACTTTCTTTTTGCTGTCTGTTTATCTGTTTGTGTCCGCGTTCTTTTATGCTACGGGTACGGTAATGTTTTTGTTGGCACTTGCCTTTGCGGGAATATTTATCGGGCTATATTCCATGAACCTAAATAAAGAAATTTCGTTTTCTTTCTTTGAAGATCGCAGAAAAAGTTTCTTTACCATTTTATTACTTTTAGTTGTGGTGATTTTGTCTGTGGCGGTTTCATTCAAATATGTAGAACGTTTTATTTCTGTTTCATATTTTGGAAAAGCTCTTTCTGCGCAAACAGAATCTGCGGCGGAAGCATACATCAACAAGGCCATTTCTCTTTATTCCAACGACTTATATTTGCGAACGTATTCACAGATTTACCTCATAAAGTTAAACTCGTTAGCAGGAAAAACTACAGATTTGTCTGACGCTGAAAAAGCAGATTTGCAAACAAGTTTTGACATGGCTGTGAACGGAGCACAAATGGCGGCAGGGTACAATCCTTCAAGTTACTTGAATTTTCAATTACTGGGTTCAGTGTTGCAGTCAGTCGGATCACTTGGAGTAAAAGACGCCAACGGTAAGGCGATAGTCGCATACCAGAAAGCTTCCAGCTTGAATCCTTCTAACCCGGGACTCAAACTCGCTATCGCGACGCTCTCCTTCGCGGAAGGAAAGATTCAAGATGCAAAAGATTATGCTAATGCTGCTATTTCTCTTAAGCCAGATTATATTGACGCGTTTCTTACTCTTTCGCAGATATCAAAAAGTGAAGGGGACAATGCAAAAGCGCTTTCGTATGCCAAGACCGCTTTGTCTTTCTCTCCAGCGGATAAAAATCTAATTCAATACGTAGATTCTTTCAACCAAGCGGCCCCCGCCCCGGTTGCTCCAACCCCAGCTCCCAATAAATCCAAAAATTAAATAGATTAGAATGGAGAAGATTCTTAAAATTTTTACAAGAGAATCTGGTAGTGTAAATCAAGCGGCTCTACTTCTAGGCCTGCTTACGTTATTATCGCAAATATTGGCACTTTTTCGGGACCGGGCTTTTGCCCACTTCATTGGCCCTTCTCCGTCGCTTGACGCGTATTACGCAGCTTTTCGCGTACCTGATCTTATCTTTATCTGCGTCGCGTCGCTTGCTTCTATTACAGTAATCATTCCTTTTATAGTTGCCAGAATGGACGGGGATAAGGTGACAGAGAGTGCGCGCAAATATCTAAACGATATCTTTACGGTATTTTTTAGTTTGATGGTTTTAGTGGCGGTGGTAGCGTTTTTCCTGATGCCTCACCTAGTTTTCTTTATTGCTCCTGGCTTCACTCCATTCTATCAAGCGAAAGTGGTTTTGCTTTCACGCATTATGTTGCTTTCTCCCATTTTGATGGGTCTTTCGAATTTGTTCGGTACCATTACTCAACTTTTCCACAAATTTTTTATTTATTCTTTAAGTCCAATTTTTTACAATATTGGAATTATCACCGGTGCTATTATTCTCCTCACTGCCTATGTGAAGGAGTGGGGACAGGCAGATCAATATCTGCCCGGCCCTTGGAACTCAACTTTGTGG
>JBBIUG010000027.1:6782-8340 GCA_037440325.1 Candidatus Nomurabacteria bacterium
CGCTTGGGGCTTTTATGCATTTCGGAGTACAAGCCCTGGCTTCTCACGGTTGTGGATTTACTCCGAAATTTTCATTCTCTATTAATTTTAAAGACATAAAAAGCGCCGTGCTTACTTCGCTTCCTAGAACGATGGGCCTAGCCTTCAACAATATTGCTCTCATTTGTATTATTGCTTTAGCCTCATTTTTAAAAAGTGGCTCCATTTCAGTTTTTAATTTTGCTTACAATCTTCAGTCTGTGCCACTTAACATTATCGGCATCTCTTATGCGGTGGCGGCTTTTCCCACCTTGGCGAAATCTTTTGGCACCGGCAAAAAGGAAGAATTTAAAATGCACTTAAAGAGTGCGGCGCGGGCGATAGTCTTCTGGTCTTTACCGGTAATTTTTCTTTTTATAGTACTTCGAGCTCAGATAGTGCGCGTGATTTTAGGTTCCGGATCTTTCTCTTGGGACAACACACGTCTAGTCGCTGCGTGTTTGGCCATATTTTCTCTTTCTATCATCGCTCAGGGCATGATTACTCTTCTGTCTCGCTCTTACTATGCCACCGGGAATACGAAACGCCCTCTCATTGTTAATTTTTCTTGTTCTGTTCTCATCATAATTTTGTCATATTTGCTGATTCATCTTTTTGAAAATTGGCACTTTTTTAGATATTTCATAGAATCTTTACTCAAAGTAAGCGACATCGCTGGTACGGAAATATTGATGCTTCCGCTAGCATATTCTATTGGGACTATTCTTAACTTTATTTTACATTGGGTTTTTGTAAAAAAAGATTTTATGCCAAACGAATCTTTCATTATAAAAACCTTTTTTCAAAGTTTAGGCGCATCTTTTTTCCTTGGCGCAGTCACGTATTTATTTTTGAATATCTTTTCACCTATTTTCGGGACCACCACGTTCTGGGGGGTATTTTTGCAAGGCTTCATTTCGGGGATTTTGGGCATATTGGCGGCAATAATAGTTTTGTACCTACTCAAGAGTGAAGAATTAAATGACATTTTGGAAACCCTAAAAACTAAATTCTGGCGTGCGCGTATTATTGCTCCAGGACAAGAGGAACTCTAGGCCTTGGGGATATCTTCGTGCTTTTATTAAACTAAATTACTGTATAATATTGATAGGGTTTTAATAATGAAAAAGCCGCTAAATAATAAAGAAAAAATTAAAATGTTTGCAAAAAAAATCACATTAACCGTATTTTCGATAATGGTTATTTTTTCTTTTGCCACCCCAGCGCAGGCCTTCAATCCTTTTACCTATTTAATTAATCTTTATAAGGATTTTGTTTCTCCTCCCACTCTCGAAGTGGTAGTTCCGACGCAGCCTCTCCCAGTTAAAAAAACAAACACTATTACTGTAGAAAAAACAATTACCACCAACGCTCAAGGGTCACAAGGTATTCCAGGACCCGTTGGTCCTCAGGGTCCAGCTGGACCGGCGGGACCTCAGGGCCCTATGGGTCCTGCGGGTGTTTCTTCTGGAGGTGGAAGTAATATAAATACATCTTCTTTTGTTTCTAAATCTTTTTTTGATAATCAGGTTGCCGCTAT
>JBBIUG010000028.1:0-6939 GCA_037440325.1 Candidatus Nomurabacteria bacterium
TATTTCGAATAGGGTTGATCCAGCGCGAGAGATAATTAATGAAGCAGCTCCAGCCGCCATTTTCATTTGTAGTGGGTTCAAAAATGCCATAGGAATGTATCGAATTTTGTTTTTGTCCCCCGTCAATATAACATCCGCCTGTTTGGAAACACTGCTAAATTTTTTCACGCCTGTTTGGTGAATAATTTGATAATTTTTTATTAATCTTGGTAGGGCGCTTAGGATAACGTCATTTATAAGCTCTGCCCCCTGAGAACCGCCCAAAACAACAATCGTCGGAAGTTTCTCCTCCAATTTAAAATAATTAAGCGCTTCTTTTTGCGGAGCGCTATGTTCGATCTCCGTTCGTACCGGTTGGCCGGTCCAGGCAACTGTGTTTTGGGGAAAATATTCTGTCGCTTCTGGGAAAGATACTGCCACTCTCTTTGCGAATCTTCCGGCCCACCTGTTCACTCTTCCTGGGGCGGAATCAGATTCGTGAATAACTATGGGGATACTCAAGATTCTCGCGGCAAAAATCGTTGGGAATGATGCATATCCCCCCTTCCCGAAAACAACGTCCGGATAAATTGAAAATAATTTATAAATTGCGTTTACTACACCAAAAAAAGTTTTGAAAATATCAGAAAAATTTTTTAGAGAAAAATAAGTACGCATTTTCCCGGCATATACCTCTTCGTATATAAGCCCATTTTCTACCAACATCTCTTTATCGTACGGACTATCCGAAATGTAATAAAGCTTCGCCCCCACGACATGTTCTCTGTCGATTATTTGATTTGTCTTTTGAACCACGGCAATAATTGGATAAAAATGTCCGCCAGTTCCCCCTCCAGTAAAAACTATTTTCATAAATTAATTTTTTTGAAATCTTGATATATTAAGCACGATTCCAATGGCCATAAGATATACCATGAGCGAAGTCCCTCCTTGACTCATAAACACGAGAGGCACTCCAGTAAGCGGAAAAACCCCTACGGCAGAAGCAATGTGCATAAATGATTGTACTGTAATGAGTATAACAATTCCGTACACTAAAAGTCCACCGAATAAGTCCGGTACTCTGTTCGCTATGCGAAATCCACGCATCAAAAAAACAATATACAGAAGAATAATGACAAATGTCCCCACAAAACCGAGCTCTTCACCCATAACAGCGAAAATTGAGTCGCCCTGTGGTTCAGGTAAATAACTAAATTTCTGAACACTTTGTCCGAAACCTCGCCCCAAAACACCTCCGGACCCAAGGGCAATCAGAGATTGCTGAATTTGGTAAGAAGATCCTTGCGCGTCTTGCGCAGGATTAATGAAAGTTTTAACTCGATCTTGCAAATACGGAGTAAAATAAACAAGAGTTCCAAGCAATATCATTACGCCTAAAAGAATCCCTAAAATATATTTTATTGAAACATTCGAAACAAAAAGCATAGACACTCCAGTTACGGTAATCAAAATAAAACTTTTTGTATCTGGCTGCTTAAATAAAACAAAAGCGATTATTGCAAGCATTATTCCGAGTGGCAAAATGCCAAAACGAAAATCTTGTGCTTTGTGCTTCACCCAAGAAAGCCAAGCTGCGAAGTATATAACAAATCCAAATTTTAAAAATTCCACCGGCTGAAAACGAAAAGATCCGATGGCAATCCACCTTTGCGCTCCACCATGACTCCAACCCAGCGAAGGGATGAACACAGCCGCCGTTAAAAGAATTGAACCTAAAAAAATTAAAAAAGAATAATTACGCCAAAATTTGTAATTAATTTTATAGCAAATAAACATGCCTACTGATCCAAGACCAAGCCCAAGCACGAGTTGGCTGATTAAAACAGAATAAAATGTTTTTTCATTCCTGGCCAACACTCCGAGCGAAGCAGAAACAAACATCGCAACTCCGATGACAAGCAAAAGAAATACAATTATTAAAAATACTTTATCGACTTTTTTCCCTTTCATCCCGTAAGAAATTTACTAATAAATAATGTTTTTTAAAGTATGAATTTTTAATATTTCTAACGGGGTTCATTTTACCGACTAATGATTGCTAAAATTATGCCAACAACCGCAAAAATAATCGAAAGAACCCAAAAACGCATGGTTACTTTATACGACGGCCAACCAATTGCCTCAAAATGATGATGGATCGGGGCAAGCTTGAATATCCTTTTTCCATTTCTAAATCTTTTTGAAAGTAATTGGAGAATTACAGACCCAGAAGTGATAACGAGCGGCAGAGCGACAATCGGGAGAATCAAAACGGAATCTGTCAAAAAAGCAAGCGTGGCCAGCGTAATGGTAAGCCCCATTATTCCCGTCTCTCCCATATAAAAACGAGCGGGAGGAATGTTGAACCACAAAAATGCCAAAATTGTTCCGGAAACAACTCCTGAGAAAGCGGCAAGGTCGATCTGGTTATTGGCAAGAGCGATAACCGCATAAGCCATAAAAATACAAGCCATTACCCCACCGGAGAGCCCATCTATCCCATCAATAACACCACCGGAAAATGTCGCCAGCGCAACAATAATAAAAGAAGGAATGATTAGCGCTCCCAAATATAGCTCCCCTCCAAATGGAAGATGGATGGCGTTCATTCCCAATTTATAATAAAACCAAAAACCAATAAGGAGGGACATGGTCATTATAAGGAGTGCTTTCCATCTGCGCCAAGAACTATCGTCCTGGGCAAATTTTCCATTTCCGTATATTTGAAGTAAATCATCCCAAAGACCTATCAGCGCTCCCAAAATTAGAGTCGCCAGTGGAATCAATGTTTGATTACGACTTAAAAAATTCATTTTGATGGTATCGTCCGTCGGAAATATGACAGAGGCAAGGTAAAACAGAGCCACTGTAAGTAAAACAGAAATCCATATTATCATTCCTCCAACTCTTGGAGTTCTCATTTCTTCTTGTTCGTTGTGTATTTTGTGAAAATCCGTGGCGGTTGTCCCAGCGTTTCTGCTATATTTTTTCCACATTTTGTACTTATAAAAAAAATGCGTGGCGAGCGGCGTAAGAAATAGGGCAATAAAAAAGGCCACAGTCATTGGCACCGAAATTTTAATTAAATTTGAAAACATATTTGCTATTGTAACACTATGTCCACATTCTTAAAAGCAATTTGACGAACACAGATAAAGTGTTATATCCTCATCTTGGACACATCAAACAGGCATCGAACACATAAGGAGTACTAGATGGTAAATACCTTGTTTGGAAAGATCGTTCTTCGCAAGTTCCCCCAAGCCTTCGTCAGGGAGGTGAGACAAGGAATGTTTCATGTCCTGGAGAACGAACAGCCAAACGCCAGGGTTCTTGGGCTGGGGAGCAACAAAAATGCTGCGTTAAAAAGCGCAGCAGAATATACGGTAGAGTTTTCTACCGAAAGGTCAGCTATGTCATGGGAAAGAGGCTGACAAAAGAATTACGAGTGCTGCGGGAGGAACTTCGTTCCTCCCGATTTTTTTGATAAAAAAATATTTTAGTGTTATTGTTTTTGTATGAATCGAACTACGGTGAAATATGTTATATTCACTTTGTTGATATTATTTCTGTTGCCCATTTTTACTACTTCCGTCCTAGACTTTGAAAATGAAAGGGAGAACAAAATACTTTTGGCAAAACAACAAGCTCAGGAAAACACAAGAAAAATTGAAGAAAAAAAATATTTAATGGGAAAATTCAACCCGGCACAAGACAAAAATTTTGTATCAATCCCAACAGAATATAATACGAACGATTACCCAATGTATCTAAGAAAAGAAACCTTAAATGCTTTTTTGCAAATGCATGAAGCAGCCAAAAAAGATAATGTGGTTTTAAAGATTGTGTCTGCAACGAGAAACTTCGACGCTCAAAAATTTATCTGGGAAGGAAAATGGAATGGAACTATTTTAGCTGATAATAAAAATATTTTTAAAAACTTCCCGAACGAACTAGAAAAGTTTAAGGAAATATTAAAATACAGCGCGGTGCCCGGCACTTCTAGGCATCATTGGGGTACGGATATAGATATTAATGATTCTACTCCTCTATATTATGATTCGGAAAAAGGAGAAGCGGAATATGCATGGCTTTTGAAAAATGCTTTTCTTTTCGGCTTCTGCCAGCCATATACTCTTAAGGGCCAGAATCGCCCTACGGGTTATTATGAAGAAAAATGGCATTGGTCTTATAAGCCAATTTCTCAAGCCCTCACCGAAGAATATGCACAATTAATTAAAAACGAAGACCTAAATGGTTTCCTCGGTGACCAATACGTTTCAGGGCAAAATTTAATCAACGATTATGTTTTAGGAATTAATTCCGATTGCCTCTAATACACCTCTCTCTGATAACACTTTTCGCAATAAACAATTTCTGGTCGATCAGGAGAATAACTGGTTTCAAATTCAACGGGACAGCGACCGTTATGCTCATGACCATCTTTCTCGCACATACATTGACGGTACCAAAGTTTAATCGGTTGTCTTTTTACGAGTCTTTCGTAGTGACGACAATTTGGGCATAGTTTTGGTATGGGAAGATTAAATCGCTTATACATTTTTAACTCATTCTCGGTTATTTTAAATGCTTCGGTACACTGCTGGTTGCATTTTCCACCGTGGGCGCAGGCAATTACTTCGCTCAAGATATCGTCGCTTACCGCTTCAATGTTTTCCGGCAGATCATGAGCCAAAATTGTTGGTGCGTAATTTTTTGAATTCAGATTGTCCCATAAGTGTCCTTCACTGGTCGCCTGTTCTTTAGTTTTTGGTACATACGACTGTGCAATCGACTCATTATAGGCAAAAGGGAAAGTTCCAAATGGAAAAAATTCTCCATATTTATAAACAATTCCTTTTTTATCAACGTATGGCATTTCATTCATGTGTTTTTTTATCATCGAAACCAATTCCTGGTATTCTTCTTTTGTATATTGTTTATTAAAAATGCAATATGACTTTTTTCTCAGCCCAATACACCCAAATAAATTTGAAGAAGAAAAACAATTAATACAGTATTCAGATTGAGTTAGCTGATCCCAGCACTCAGCAGAGAATTTTACTGAAGCACACTGTCTGCCGATATTGCAAACTTCATACATGAGCTCACATGATTTTCCCCAATAGGTATAATCCATTACATCTTTTGATTCCATAACGCCGAAAAGATTTTTCCCCTCTTCTATTTTATTACAATTAAAAGAGTTATGTACGTTCTTAGAATTATCTATCCAATTACCCGAAACATTTACGGAATGATACCCAACCATAGAAGGAACAACAAAATTTTTAGCAAATTCTTTAATTTTTTCTTGTATTTTTTCTAATTCAACCCTATTTGAGGTTTTAATCTCTGAAAGTTTCAAAAAATAATCGTCTTTCGAATATTGTTCATTGTATATACAATAATTTTTGTTTCTTAGATTAACACAACCAAAACAATTTTGACAATTTCTACAATTATGTAAAAACCACGAATCGACACAACTATTGCACTCCTGAGAATATTTTAAATTACTACAATTTGAACAATCAATACACTCCAAACAAAGTTCACACCTCTTTACATTAAAGCAATCCATCGAATCCTTCGAATTCCAAAAATCTGTTCCATAATAACAATTTTCATCGTCCGCGCTGGCAAAAATTAGATGACAATTTTTAAGATCGCTTACACGGTTTGTATATTCACTATTTTTCATCAAACCTTGTTTAATTATCCCGAGGCGAGGTGTTTTTTTAAATAACTCCTGAAATTGTTCAAGGAAGGGCTTAGAGAAATCATAATCCTTTGCAAACTCTTCACCTCCCCACCTGTCACTAAAAAAACAATCGAAGCAATACACTTTGTAAGAGCTGTCTTTAGGAAAAATCAATATTTTTTCTTCTCCACATAAGTCACATTTTCTTTTATATAAACTTCTTTCATTGCGAACAAGCAAGCGTCTAATAAATCTACATTCCGCGCAAAACGTGGGTGGAGGAACTTGCATTTTTTCATAAAAAAGAAAATCCTCCACTTCTATCGTGAATTCTTTTTTGCAATTTTGACAAATCCTAGTTTCCGCTTTCATTTTCTTCTTTTAATTCGTCTTCTAGGTTTTTGGCGGCGACCTGCATTGAGTTGTTTAGTTCTCCCCAATCAGGTAGCTCTTCAACGGATTTTACGCCCATGAAAGAGAGAAGTTCAAAACTTGGTTTATAAATGTATCTTCTGTTGTCTTTTGTGTCTATGGTTTTCTCCACCAAACCTCGGACAGACAATGCCCGTAATGTGAAGCTTGAATTCACGCCACGAATATAATCAATCTCTGCCCTGCTCACGCCGTTTTTGTAAAGTACGATTGATAGTGTTTCCAGACTAGCCTTAGAAAGTTCTCTGTTTAATTCTTCTTTTTGCAAGTGCTCAATTAGTTTTGACAATTCCGGGGCAGTACCAAGAGTTATATCATTACCATTTTCTTGTAACACTATTCCCCTATTTGATAGATTGTTTTTTAAGTTATTGATAGCCCCATCAAGCTCTTCTTGTCCAGCATTCAAAATATCCGCTAGTTTTTTACGAGAAACGGGTTCGCCCTTGAAAAAAAGTATCGCTTCAATTTTTGATTCTAAATTATTCTCCATATGTTTCTACGGTTACTTCCGTTTTTTCGATAATAATATCTTGGAAATTATCATTTTGTGTAGCATTCATTATCCCCTGCCTGACAAGTTCTAGCATAGCAAGAAATCCAACAATTACAACCACCTTTTCTTCCTTTGTTTCCGCCTTGCCGGCAAATTCCTTAAAATTCATTTTCAGTGAATTCTTTATTCTATCAGTCAACTTGTCGATCATTTCCTCAATACTTATGACCGTTCGTACTTCAACTTCCGGTAAAAATACATTCTTCGGCATTGCTCCGAGTACATTTTTGGCGAAGGTCATCATGGAATTCTTGGTAATCCGATC
>JBBIUG010000029.1:0-6744 GCA_037440325.1 Candidatus Nomurabacteria bacterium
GTTAACCCATTTTTAACTCCTTGCTTTTATGGGGCAATCTTTTTTACTATTTCTTTTGTTCTTAGTGCTCTTCTATATTCTGTTAGTTATTAATTAATAATTAATTAAATTATTTTATGCAAAAAGCACCTATCCCAGCAAATGAAAAAGAAAGAATTGAGGCAGTGCACCGTTTTGCTATTTTAGATACCGAACCAGAAGAACGTTTCGATACCCTCACTCGCGAAGCGGTAGAGAAATTAAAAGTCCCAATGTCGATGGTTTCTATTTTGGATACTGATCGAGAGTGGTTCAAATCGTGTGTTGGTTTTGACAAAAAAGAAGGAGAAAGGTCAGTCTCTTTTTGTGGACACGCGCTTTTAGCGACGAATATTTTTATTGTTGAAGATACTCTAAAAGACGAACGATTCAAAGATAATCCTCTCGTGGTGGGCGATCCTTTTATCAGATTTTACGCTGGGGTTGCCCTTTTTGACCATAAGACTCGCCAGCCCATCGGAGTTTTTTGTGTAAAAGATACAAAACCGAGAAAACTTACCACAGAAGAGATAAGTGTAGTTATCGACCTTGCCGGGCGAGCGGAGGAAGAATTAAATAAATAATTTTTTGCAAAATAAGCTAAAATAAACTAATATACTTAGTGTGTTTCGCAGTTTCAGTTTTTGCCGTTGTAGCTGTTTTGGTAGGTCGTTTACGAGTGTTTTTTGTTTGCCGTTGTAGCTCAGTTGGTAGAGCACGATATTGGTAATATCGAGGTCATCGGTTCAATCCCGATCAACGGCTCCAGCTTACAAGCAAAGGACATATTATCTGCGACCATTGATAAATTATAAAGTGGTATGCTATGATGTTTTTGTGCCAAATTTTAAAAAAACTAGAACAGGATGTTTGAATTGCGGAAAAGAGCAAGCACGTTTTTCATATAAATATTGTAGCAACTCTTGTCAATTAGAATATCAACGCAAAGATTACATCAAGGCATGGAAGAATGGCAAGATTAGTGGTTTATCAAGCTTGGGTTTAGTGTCAACGTCAATTAAACGTTATTTAAGAGACAAGTATGACAATAAATGTAGTTTGTGCGGTTGGTCAAAGGTTAATATTAAAACAGGCCAAGTTCCACTAGTCGCAGATCATATAGATGGCAATTGGCGAAACAATATAGAAAAGAATCTTCGCTTAATTTGCCCTAATTGTGATTCTATTTCTTCCACATACGCGGGATTAAATAGGGGAAATGGTAGAATAAATCGGGAGCGAAGCAAGAGAGCAAAAGAGGCTCGTAGTTATACGAACAAGCCGATATAGTTCAGTGGCAGAACACTACTTTCGTAAAGTAGGAACGTGGGTTCGATTCCCACTCTCGGCTCATGGATCCCGTTAGAAGTTCACAAACGGGCGGGTTAAAAAATAAATTACAAAGTTAATAACTTCTAACGGGATGGATAAAGACAATATTCAAATCGAAATAGACAAAATCGAAACGCTCATGCAAGGTTCCGATTTCTGGAATGACAAAAATAAAGCGCAAGCGATGCTTAAAGAACTCGAGCTTTTAAAAAACAAAAAAGAGGGAATCGGAAAATACGACAAGGGTAACGCCATAGTAACTATTATTTCTGGTGCCGGGGGAGATGATGCGGAAGATTTTTCTGCGATGCTTTTGTCTATGTACATGAAATATGTCGACAAAAAGGGATGGGTAATCTCATTTATTCATGAACACAAAAACGATCATGGTGGATACAGAAACGTTTCTTTCGAGATAGAAGGGAAAAATGTTTATGGAATGCTAAAAAATGAATCCGGGGTGCACCGACTGGTGCGCATCTCTCCTTTTAATGCTAAGAAGTTGAGACACACTTCTTTTTCTTTGGTGGAAGTATTACCGAAATTTTCCAAACTGGAAGAAAAGGATTTTGTTATTCCGGAGGCGGATTTAAAAATAGAGTATTCTCGTTCGGGCGGTCCCGGTGGGCAAAATGTGAACAAAAGGGAGACCGCTGTTCGTCTGGTGCATATTCCTACAGGAATTGCCGTGCATGCTTCAGGAGAACGTTCTCAAGAACAGAACCGTGAACAAGCCATAGCTATTTTAAGGGCGAAAATTTTCAAAAAAGCGGAAGAAGAGAAGAAAAGTGTGGAAGAAAGCATGAAAATCACCAAAAACACCGAAATAGAATGGGGAAATCAGATACGCTCATACGTATTGCATCCGTATAAAATGGTAAAGGACCTGCGGACTAGGGCCGAAACGTCCAATGTAGACGCAGTATTGGATGGTGACTTAGACATTTTTATTGAGGCGGAAAAGAATATATGATAGGATGAGAAGAGAATGATTTATTTCAATAATGTTTCAAAAATTTATAAGGATGCAGTTGCCCTGGAAGAGGTCACCTTTACAGTCGAATCCGGAGAATTCGTTTCTATTGTAGGCCATTCAGGTGCCGGGAAGACCACTCTTACCAAGATGATTTTAGCGGAAGAGGACCCAACTGACGGAACAATATTTTTTGAATCTATAAATATAAGCAACATAAACAGCAAAGAGCTAACGAACTTACGTAGGCGCATAGGGGTTGTTTTTCAAGACTACAGATTGCTTTCAAACAAAACTGCCTATGAAAACATCGCTTTTGCCATGGAGGCGGTCGGAAAGACTGAAGAAGAAATAAAAAGCGACGTGCCGCACGTTTTAGAGCTTGTTGATTTGAGTCATCGGGCGATGCATTTCCCAAACCAGATGTCCGGAGGAGAACAGCAACGCCTGGCGATAGCTCGAGCCATCATCAACCAGCCGGAACTCATCATCGCGGATGAGCCGACGGGGAATTTGGATCCGGTTAATACTCACGAAATTGTACAGATATTAAAAAAAATAAATGATCTTGGCACTACTGTTATTTTGACTACTCACAATCGCGGGGTGATTGATTCTGTAAATAAAAGAGTGATTACGATGGAAAACGGGAAGATTATAAGAGATACGAAGCACAATAAGTAGATGATATAATAAATCTATGACTATGGTAACCATAAGAAGAATAATAAAGAACGGTTTTTTAAACTTCAAAAGAAGTGGACTGGTTTCCTGGGCGGCGGTATTGGTGGTCACCATCACTCTTTCGGTTATCACTCTTATTATTTTACTTCAAGCGGTATTACATTTTTCACTCAATCAGATTAAAGACAAGGTGGATGTAACCATATATTTCACCACTGCCGCTCCGGAAGACGAAATTATGTCTATCAAGTCATCCTTGGAACAATTGCCGGAAGTCGCCGATGTCACCTACACAAGTAAAGAAGAGGCCTTGCAAATTTTTAAAGACCGCCATTCAAATGATTACCCGACTATTCAGGCCCTATACGAAATCGGGCAAAACCCGCTTGGGGCGTACCTCAACGTGAAGGCCAAAGAGGTTTCTCAATACGAAAGTATCGCGAATTTTATGAAGTCCGATAACGTGCTTGCGCCGGGAGAAACTTCTATTGTTGACAAAGTGAATTATCACCAGAATAAGCTGGTTATTGACCGTTTAAATACTATTATCTCCGGAGCGCAGAAACTTGGTTTCCTGATAACTTTAATTTTGGTAATTATTTCCATTATTATCACCTTCAACACCATTCGGTTAACTATTTTTATATCCAAAGAAGAAATCAGCGTGATGCGTCTCGTCGGTGCTTCGAAGATGCACGTGCGTGGGCCATTTATGGTGGAGGGAGTGATCTATGGCATTATTGCAACCCTAGTTACGATGATTTTGTTCTTCCCGATAACCGCTTGGCTTGGACGATATATGACTGATTTCCTTGGTATCGACATGTATAGTTACTATCTTTCAAGTTTTCTTCAAATTTTTGTGATTCTTTTGTTATCAGGAATAATTCTCGGGATTATTTCTAGTTTTCTGGCAATTAGAAAATATTTAGATAAATAAAATTAAAAAAATGCCGGGAAAAAATAAAACCAAATACATTTTCGTTGTTGGGGGTGTTATCTCTGGAGTGGGGAAAGGTATTACCGTATCATCGCTTGGTCTTATTTTAAAAAATCGTGGACTTAATGTGACGGCTATAAAAATCGATCCGTATATCAACGTGGATGCCGGTACGATGAACCCGACTGAACACGGAGAGGTCTTTGTTCTTGCTGATGGAGATGAGACAGATCAGGACATGGGCAATTACGAAAGATTTCTGGATTTAAATTTGACTCGTACCAACTACATGACGACGGGACGAGTATACAAAACTGTTATTGAGAAGGAAAGGAACCTGGAATACGGCGGAAAATGCGTGGAAGTCGTTCCCCACATTCCACAAGAAGTAATGAAGCGTATCAAGAAAGCCGGAGAAGCAGCAAAAGCCGATGTGGTGATAGTAGAGATAGGTGGAACCATCGGTGAATATCAGAACGTTTTGTTTTTGGAAGCAGCTCGTATGATGAAGATAGAAAATCCAGGACACGTCATCTTCGTGATGGTTTCTTATTTGCCTACTCCGGGGAAAATCGGTGAAATGAAAACTAAACCGACGCAGCATGCCGTCCGTACTCTTAACGCCTCCGGAATCCAACCGGATATTTTAATCGCCAGGGGAGAACATACTCTCGATCAAAAGAGAAAAGAAAAATTATCCCTCTTCTGCAATATGCCGGCGGACAGAGTCGTCTCCGCTCCGGACGTAGCAAGTATTTATGACATTCCGCTTAATTTCGAAAAAGAAAAATTATCCGAAAAACTTTGCGATATTTTAGGCATCCCCCGCAAGAAACCCGACATCTCACGCTGGAATGCTTGGAAGAAATTCGCCGCGCACGCGCACAATGGAAAAGAAGTGGTGAAGATAGCGATGATCGGAAAATATTTTGAAACGGGAGATTTCATCCTGTCCGATTCATATTTGTCCGTGATTGAAGCAATAAAATATTCGAGCTACGCGCAAAACAGAAAACCCGTTATGACTTGGCTCAATTCTACCGACTTCGAGAAGAATCCGGCGAAATTAAAAGAACTGAAAAAATATGATGGCATTGTGGTGCCGGGAGGCTTCGGATCTCGGGGGGTAGAGGGAATTTTAAGCTCAGTGAAGTTTGCTCGGGAAAACAAGATACCATACCTAGGTCTTTGTTATGGTATGCAGATGATTGTAATAGAATATGCCAGAAATGTTTTGAAACTCAAAGATGCGAACACGAGAGAAGTGAACCCAAAATCAAAAAATTTGGTGATAGATGTGATGGAGTCTCAAAAAGAGCTCCTGAAGAATAATTTGTATGGTGGGTCAATGCGCCTAGGGGCTTATAAAGCGATTCTTCGCGACGGCACCATTGCAAAGAATAGTTATGGAAAGAAGGAAATTATCGAAAGACACCGCCATCGTTACGAAGTAAATCCGTCTTACATCGCCGACCTGGAAGCGAAAGGTTTGGTTTTCTCCGGTAGATCTCCGGATGGGCACTTGATGGAAGTGGCGGAATTACCGAAAAACAAGCACCCGTTTTTCCTGGGTTCACAATTTCATCCGGAATTTTTGGCCCATCCTCTTTCTCCGCATCCTCTTTTCACTAGTTTCATCAAAGCTTGCACTGGCAAGAAAAAATAATTTTTCTTGAAAAATATAGTTTTTAGGAGTAGTCTATTTAGTATTGGGAGATCGCCTGCCTGCGCAGGCAGGTCTAATGGTATAAATTATGTGGTATGTATATTTTCTAAAAAGCTCAGGTAAAAATTGGTATTATGTGGGTAGTACCAATAGATTAAAAGAAAGGACAAAAGAGCACAACTTAGGAAAGGTTCATTCGACAAAGGCGCACAGACCCTTGGACCTAGAATATTTTGTTAATTTCCCAACTGAAAAAGAAGCAAGAGATTATGAAAGAAAAGTTAAAGATATGCGCCGAGAAAAAGAAAAGATTATTAGTTTGATTGAACATAATAAATAAATTGGGAGATCGTCTAATGGTAGGACACGTCCCTCTGGAGGACGCTATCTTGGTTCGAGTCCAAGTCTCCCAGCCAAGCACGGTAGAATTAATGACATGAAAGAAATTACACTTCACAAGCAATGGGTTATTAAGGCTCCCGTAGAGGGTGTGTTCAAAATATTGATTACACATATCAAGTTTCAATCCATAAGACATGGTTACGCATCGTTGCAGTACCACTTATTAAGTGGTACTCGATGAAAGCCTGGGAGAGGGCAGTTATTGATCAGCTTAAAAAAAATCTTGAGAAAAAATAACACAGATACTATTAATCGTTTTTTATTAGATTTGAGTTAATGCCATTTGCGCGCCAGAAAAAACATTGTAGCATACAGTATTTTTCCCCGACGTTTTTGCCTCATACATTAAGGTATCAGCCATATGTATTATTTCATCTATCGATTTTGGTGTTGTTTCAATAGTTATGGCGCCGATACTAAAAGTAACGGGATAGTTGTGTTTTTTAACAGCCGCTGAAAGCTGCTCATGAATTTTATTAACAATGATTGGTGCGGTATATTTGTCTGTTTCAGGAAAAAGTAAGGCAAACTCATCTCCACCTATTCGTGCGGCCAAGTCGCTTGTTCTCGTGTGTTGTGTTAGGGTTTCGGCTACTAATCGTAATAATTTGTCTCCCTGATGATGACCCCTCTGGTCGTTAACTGTTTTGAAATTGTCGACGTCAAGATATGCCGGTAATGTGCACACACATATGGCGGTTTCTCCTACAATGGAGGAATGAGTATACA
>JBBIUG010000030.1:0-6124 GCA_037440325.1 Candidatus Nomurabacteria bacterium
AAATATATTTCCTCATATTAAACAAATTATAATAAATAACTGTTTAATATACTAGTTTTTTGTGGATAACTAAAGCAAAAATCAATCCAAATGAACGACTTTAATTTTCCAAGTTTTATTTTTCTTTTTATGAGTATCTCTAACCGGTTTTTCTCCGGATTTAATTTTTTTGATTATATTTTCTATATCTTCCAGATTATAAACACGATAATTATTAATTGGGTGTCTAAAAGCAACAAGTTTTCCAGAATTATCCCAGTTACGAAGAGTTAATTTAGATACATTTAATATTTTTGCTGCCTCTTTAATAGAAATTAATTTGTTTTCCATGTGAACATAATACACTAATAAACATTACTAAGCAATACAAATTATTACTAATAAATGTTACTAAACATTACTAGTAATAAATATATCAATGTTGTTTGATTGTGCGCAGATGGATATATATAGTATAATTAAGTATGTCCAATGCAAAGGAAATAATAAATTTGATGGGCGGAGGGGTAAATCCAAGGGACGAAGGAGCAATAAACAAAGCATATGAATTTGCCCTTAAGGCCCACAATGGTCAAAAAAGACTAAGCGGTGATCCGTATTTTGTGCATGTTTTCGAGACGGCAAAGATTTTAGCCAAGTTTGGTATGGATACCCAAACTATTGTTGCAGGACTTCTGCACGATGTGCTGGAGGATACAAACATAAAGGAGGATGAAATAAAAAAAGAATTTGGTGATGATATTTTGTTTTTAATTAAGGGTGTTACCAAACTTGGTACATTAAAATATCATGGCCACGAAAGACATGTTGAAAGTTTAAGGAAGTTTTTTATTGCAATGGCGAATGACTTACGGGTCGTTATTATTAAATTTGCGGATCGCCTTCATAATTTAAGAACACTTCAATTTCTTCCAGAAGAAAAAAGACATCGAATAGCAGTAGAGTCGATAGAGGTTTACGCCCCACTTGCAAACCGTCTTGGTATGGGTAAATTAAAAGGTGACATTGAGGATGCAGCCTTCCCCTTCGCGTATCCAAAAGAATATTTGCAAATAGAAGAAATAATAAAAGAAAAAGAAGAACTATATAAAAAATATCTCACCGAAGTGAGTGAACAGTTAAAAAAAGAATTATACAAAAATAAAATAAAATTTGAAGAAATTGACTACAGAATTAAACACAAATATAGTTTGTATAAGAAACTTCAAAGATATGACATGGATATCGAAAAGATCTACGATATCGTAGCTCTACGAGTCGTTGTTGATAGCGTTGAAGAATGTTACAGAGTTTTGGGATTGGTGCACTCAATCTGGAATCCCCTACCCGGAAGGATAAAAGATTATATAGCGGTACCAAAGCCCAACGGCTATCGGTCAATTCACACGACAATTTTTACCGGATTGGGAGGAATTGCTGAAATTCAAATTAGAACCAAAGAGATGCATGCCGAAGCAGCATATGGTATTGCCGCGCACTTTGCCTATAAAGAGAACGGTGAAAAGAAAATAAAAGATGACAGAAATAAATTCAAATGGGTTGAAGAATTAAAGGAATTAAAATATCTACCAGACGATCCTGCAAAATTTATCGATAATTTGAAAATGGATTTTTTCAACGATAGGATTTTCGTATTTACTCCAAAAGGTGATGTTATTGATTTGCCAGAAGAATCTACCCCACTGGATTTTGCTTATGCAATACACTCTGATGTAGGAAATCACACTTCTGCTGCAAAAATTAATAGTAAAATGTTGCCAATATATTCAAAATTGAAAAATGGAGATATCGTGGAAATTGTAACAAAAAAAGACTCTAAACCGTCGAATAAATGGCTTGAATATGCTAAAACTGCTGCTGCAAAAAAACATATCAAATCATATTTAGAAAAACATAGCTTGCTCAACAAACTTAAGTCTTTTGGCCGTTCTTAAACGCTGAAATTTGAAACATTATATAAATCTGTGTCGTCTTGTTTTGCTTCCTCGTTGGTTCTATCGTCAACAGCACTTTCCGGTAGCTCTTTCTCTATATTGTTTTGTGCAAGATGATTTTCTAGCATTTCAGATGGCTTTTTTTCTATTTCGGATTTTTTAATTAAATCCAAAATAGTTCGTAAATCATCTGTGGAAAAAAAGTCAATTTTTATTTGTCCGCCAAGTTCTTTTCTGTCGATATGAACTCGGGTGCCAAGCTTTTCCTGGAATTCTTCTTCAAGTTCGGTTATTTCAGGATCCGGCATAAATTCTTTCTTGCGGACACGATCGTAGGCGATTTTCCTGGCAAGTCTTTCCGCCTCGCGTACAGTAATTTTTTTATAAACTATTTCTTTAAATAAAACCAACTGTTCTTCCGGATGATCTGCAAGCATTAGAATCGGTCGAGTATGCCCCTCAGTGATTTTGCCTTCAGACAGGGCATTTAAAATTTCTTCAGGCAAAGTAAGAATACGCAGTGAATTCGATACATATTCTCTCGACCTTCCCATCTTTTTCGCTATTTCATTGTGAGTAAATTTAAATTCATTTACTAGACGTAAAAATGCTCGAGCACGATCAACAGCATTCAAATCTTCCCTTTGTAGATTTTCTATGATTGCCAGTTCAAGCTTCATAATAGCGGTGTCTCCAGTACGAATAACCACCGGCACTTGAGAGACCATGGCGATTTTTGCCGCACGTAAACGCCTCTCCCCAGCTATCAACTCATATTCGGTTATCAATCCCCCGCTCTCCTTCTCCACCTCAGTACGGGAAACTATAAGTGGTTGCAAGACACCATATTGCCTTATTGAGTCAGCTAGGTCTTGTAATCTGGCCTCGTCAAAATCGCGCCTTGGCTGAAAGGGATTGGGTTTGATTTTATCGGTATCAATCCAGAAAATTGAGTTGGAATATAGGTTTGACATGAATTCATTTTAACATAAAGAAAGTGTTTTTGATAATTGATTTTATGGGCTATTTTGTGTAAAATGTGTGAATTCCTGTTAATTGCCCAGGTGGCGGAATTGGTAGACGCGATAGACTCAAAATCTATTGTTGGCAACAACATGAGAGTTCGATTCTCTCCCTGGGCACAAAATAATGACAAAAACAAAGATACAACACAGTGTTTCAACCGATTTCGTTATTAATGGCGGGAAAAAATTGAGCGGAACAATAAAAACAAATTTTTCCAAAAACGGCTCCGTTGGTCTTCTTTGCGCCTCACTATTAAACAAGGGCACTACGACGCTGCATGGCATAGCTAGAATAGAAGAAGTAAAAAGGGTGGTAGAAATATTAGAAAGTATAGGAGTTAAAACAAAATGGTTAGGCCAAAATACTATTCAAATTATTCCCCCAAAGACCTTTGACTTAAAGAACATCAATATCGAGTCGGCCATTAAAACACGCTCTATCGTTATGCTGATGGGACCGTTAGTTCATTCGTTGTCTTCATTTTCTCTTCCACATGCACAAGGTTGTAACCTAGGCAAACGCACCATAGCTGCTCATATTTATGCTCTAGAAAAACTTGGCGTAAACATCAAGACCACTTCTCAAAATTATGAAATAACTGCAAAAAAACTTAAACCCGCGGAAATTGTTATGTATGAATCAGGAGACACTGCCTGTGAAAATGTTTTAACCGCCGCTTCTTTAATTAATGGAACTACAACTATTTCTTTTGCCAGTGCTAACTATATGGTTCAGGAAATTTGTTTTTTTCTGGAAACACTAGGGGTGAAAATAGATGGGATCGGTACATCTACCCTTGTAGTGCATGGTATTGATACTATTGATCAGGACGTCGAATATTGGAATAGCGAAGACCCAATAGAATCAATGATGTTTATTTCCGCGTGCATTGTTACCGATTCAAGACTTATAATCGCAAGATGCCCGATTGATTTTCTTGCTTTGGAACTTGAAAAACTAAAAAGGATGAACTTAAAATTCAAAATTTTGAAAAAATATTACTCGCACAATGGCCGCACTAAACTTGCTGACATCGAAATTTTTCCAAGCAAATTAAAAGCACTCGCAGACAAAATTCATTCGAATCCTTATCCGGGCATTAATATTGATAATCTTCCTTTCTTTGTTCCTATCGCGATTAGAGCCAAGGGTCAAACCATGATTCATGATTGGGTTTATGAAAATCGTGCAATATATTTCGCGGAGTTAAATCGTCTCGGAGCAAATATCGCCCTTGCTGATCCACACAGAGTATATATTCAAGGTGGAACGCCGCTTAAACCCGCTCAGGTGGTTTGCCCACCGGCGCTTAGACCTTCAATGATTATCTTGATCTCTATGCTTGCCGCCCCAGGCACTTCAATTTTAAGAAATGTATATATGATTAATCGTGGTTATGAAGAGATTGCAAAGCGCTTAAACTCTATCGGCGCGGATATAAAAATTTTGAAATAATGAAAAAACCACAAGTTATTGTGATATTGGGTCAAACAGCGACCGGTAAAAGCAATTTAGCTGTAAAATTAGCAAAAAAAATAAATGGCGAAATTATTTCGGCTGATTCAAGACAGGTCTATAGTGGATTGAACATAGGTACGGGGAAAATAACCAAAAAAGAAATGCGTGGTGTTCCTCACTATTTGCTCGATGTTGTGAGTCCAAAACATAAGTTTACTGTTGTCGAATACCAAACAAAAACAATCAAAGCGATAACGGAGATATTAAAAAAGAAAAAAATACCAATTATTTGTGGCGGCACGGGGTATTATATTGATGCAATTACCAAAGGTGTGGTTTTCCCTGAGGTTTTAGCTAATGCAAAATTAAGAAAAAGGTTAAATAAAAAAACGACTGCAGAACTTTTAAGTACGTTAAAAAAACTTGATATTGTTCGAGCAAAAAACATTGATCCGAACAATAAAGTTAGGTTGATTCGTGCCATAGAAATAATCAAGGTTCTCGGCAGTGTGCCCAAAATAAAAGAAAATAAATTACCGTACGATTTTATAAAAATAGGATTATTTTTACCGCCAGATATACTAAAAAAGAAAATTGAAACAAGGGTTAAAAAAATGTTTCAAAACGGACTATTAAATGAAATTAAAAAATTAAAACAATCCGGTGTTTCGGAAAAAAGATTAAAGGAATTTGGCTTTGAATATAATATGCCGACTCCAGAGAAAGTAATCAAGGAAACGCTCAAGTATGCTAAGAGACAAATGACCTGGTTCAAACGAGACCCAGAAATAAAGTGGTTTACTGACCCAAATGAAGCATTTAGTGCCCTGAAAACGGATTAAAATTCGTTTCTATATCGTAATAATCCTCTTGTTCTCTTTTCTTCAAAAAGCCCATTATCTTATAAGTGCCTGGGGTGAAGAGCACTTCTATCGCTGTTTTGAAAATGTAATTTGAAACCATCAAAGTAAAAATCAAAGAACTGGGCAGTAGTCCAAAGAAAGCAATTAGAATAAAAAGCGAGCTATCTACCAGTTCACCTATCACCGTAGATCCGATTGTTCGTGTCCAAAGCCATTTTCCTTTTGTTAGGATTTTCATTTTTGCTAAAACATAGGAGTTAGAAAACTCTCCACAAAAATATGCAATCATGCTAGCGAGAACGATTCTCGGAGTCAAACCTAAAATTGCATCAAAGGCTGCTTGATTATTCCAGTCAGGCGCAGCGGGAAGCTTCCCTACGATTATAAAAATTAGTGACATAAGTAAATTCATGAAAAATCCAAGCCATATCACAGTTCTTGATTTCTTATATCCGTAGACTTCAGTTAAAATATCACCGAAAATATATGAAAGCGGAAAAAGTAAAGTTCCCCCGTCAAAAGTAAAAAAACCAAAATCAACAATTTTTGTAGAAGCAATATTAGAGATAAGCAAAACGGAGACAAAAAATACACTTATAGCTCCTAAATATTTATAATTTTTTTCCATTTGCATATGTTAGCACACATTATAAAACAAACAAAAAACGCACGTCCTTGTGGGCACGTGCGCTTGGAAACTTGATGCGGTCACCTAGAGAGAAGGGAACGAAGTTCCCTTTCGTTCGTGACCTGAGAGAGCGGAAAGCCCCCTTCTGTGGCCTTCTCGCGGACAGACTTGATCACCCTCGGGCGATCTTTTGGTGGAACCTTACCGTCCCGAAG
>JBBIUG010000031.1:0-5775 GCA_037440325.1 Candidatus Nomurabacteria bacterium
TGAAAGTACCGGCACGGGCGGAACCACCTCAGGCGGTACAGGCGGCGGTACAGGCGACACCGGGAGTGGTGCCGCGGCAGGTGGCATAGCTGTATTGCAGGGAAATTCTGTTTATAGTGTGACGATAACTTCAGGAGGAAGTGGCTATGGAACTACTCCACCTTCTGTTTCTTTCTGTGGCGGAGGAGGTAATGGCGCAATCGGGACTGCGGAATTAACCGGAGGAGTAGTAACGAATGTTGTTGTAAATAACGGAGGGACAAACTACACTAGTCCTCCTACTGTTGTGTTCGGTGGAAGTTGTGGAGGAGGCGGAGGAGGTGCGGGGGGCGGCGATAGCGGATTCCTGTACGATGAAGGTCGGTTTAATCATCTCGCTTCTTCAAACAATCCGGGGTTTAATTTTTGGAGCGTACTCGGACACTTACTCTTTTTCTTTTAACAAATTACAAGGAAATGTATAATCGTTATTTTGCGCAATAGTTTTTGTTTTGTTATAATGGTCAATATTATTAATATTAATTAAAAAAATATATATGGATAAAGATATGTTAAAACAGAAGTTAAAGAAAGTAGTTTTGCCACTTATCGTTATTGTGGCGGTGGCCTTAGCTGGATACTTTTACTATCAGGTTCGTTTGTTAAAGCAGAATCCTCAAGCGATTGCGGCGCAAGAAGCAACCGACCTTATAAATAAAGTAGGTAAATTGATGGTTCTTCCAGAAGGAGAGACCCCAACAATTGCGACCGTATCAGATCCAACTCAATTAAAAGATCAACCGTTTTTTGCTTCTGCTAAAAAGGGAGATAAAGTTTTGATTTATACCAAAGCTAAAAAAGCGATTCTTTACAGTGAAACACTAAACAAGATTTTAGAAGTGGCTCCGCTTAACATCGGTACAGGACAATCTGCTAATACATCTGCTCCAGCTTCTACCTCAACAACAAATACTTCAAACCCAAAAACAACCCCATAATAATCTTTTAGGGTTGCTCTATTTGGCAAGAAAGTTCGTTAGTAAAAACACCACAAAAAAGTGATAAAAAATAATTTTCAATTTTTAAAAATTTATCTTTTTCTCGCGATTTTGCTGGTGTTTTTTACTTTTGCGCATGCAGATTTTTCCAGTACTAATTTTAAACTCGAAAATCCTATAAATGTTATTGAGGGGGGAGAATCATCGTCTCCTAGTTTCAAGTATTATTCTAATACCGGACAATTAACTAGTGGCCAAAGTACCAGTAGCAGTTTTCTTCAAAATGCAGGGTTTTTGTATTTTCCTACTGCCTCTTCTCCAATTGTGTCGGCTACCGCCGGTAACTCACAGGTAGCACTTTCTTGGACATCCGCCATAGGTACTTTTGCAAATATCACAAGTTATGAAGTGGGGATTAGCACGAATTCTGGTGGAGTATATACATATACTTCTGTTGGTAATGTGCTCAACAATGTTAAGACTGGCCTGACAAATGGCACAACCTATTATTTTAAAATTCGTTCTTACGCCGCGGGGCTCTTGCTTAGCGAATCCGCTGAGATAAATGCTACCCCTACGGGTGGCGGCGGAGGCGGCGGAGGCGGTGGAGGCGGTGGAGGTGGTGGAGGAGGCGGTGGGGGTGATGAAGAAACCGCTGTGACCCTCTCCGGAAAGGCTTACCCGAGAAGTGTCGTTACCATCTTGAAAGATGCTCAAATCGTCGCGACGGTGACTTCTAGTCCTGATGCTAATTTTCAAACCACTGTAAAAAATCTCTCAGCGGGGAATTATATTTTTTCTGTATACAGCGAAGACAGTAAGGGTGTTCGTTCTTCTCTTTTGACCTTTCCGATAAGTGTTACTTCTGGTACTACTACAAACATAAGCGGTATTTTTATTGCGCCGACTATTGCCGTAGACAAAAGCAGCGTAAAGTTGGGAGACACGATTTCGATTTTTGGACAGACCGTTTCCTCGGCTGACGTGCTTATAAATGTTAACTCAGACCCAGAATTCTTTTTTAAAGTTAAGGCAACATCAGATGGGGTTTATTTTCACCAAATGGACACGACCCCTCTAGTCATGGGTTCACATACTGCAAGATCGAAATCGACAGCTACGGATGCGGAGATTAGTCCGTATAGTCAATCAGTCGCATTTACTGTGGGAACAGAAAATAAAGACAACGTTCCGGTGTCTTGTCCCACGAAAGGCGATTTGAACAATGACTGCAAGGTAAATCTTGTTGATTTTTCAATTGCTGCTTATTGGTATAAAAAAACATTGAATGTTGATATGGCAATTCTCGAAAAAAATAAGTTAAATGGGAACGGCATTATTAACTTAGTGGATTTTAGTATCATGGCATTTTACTGGACTGGATAATATATATGAAGAAGAACCATAAAATAAAATTATTAATAATATTAACCTTTTCTTTCCTTTGGGTGCGTGGAGTTTCGGCTGCGAGCTTGGATTTAAACATAACGAAGACTGTTTTTAAAGAAAATGAGTCTTTCGTTTTAACTCTTTTGTTGAACGGGGAAGGTGAATCGATAAATGCGGTAGAGGGAGACATTAAGTATAATGAGAATGCCATTAAAGCGGAGACCGTAAATACTGGTGGTTCCTTCGTGAGTTTTTGGGTTGAGCAACCGAACTTAAAAAATCCCGGAACGCTTCATTTTTCTGGCATAACCCCCGGGGGTGTTTCTGCCGCTGGGGCCGAAGTCTTCAGGGTTGTTTTTAGAACCCAAAAAGTTGGCGATACGAGTTTGTCCTTGAAAAATGTTAGCCTGTTGTTGAATGATGGCAATGGTTCAAGCGCTGAGGTGGGGCTTAAAGATTTAAACATAAAAATATATAAAGGGGAAAGTACGGAAGCAGTTGTTGATACTGTTTCTTCGGACAAGACGCCACCAGAGAAATTTATGATTACTCGAACAAAAGATAAATCCATTTTTAATAATAAATATTTTATTGTCTTTAGTTCGATAGATAAGGGTACCGGAATTAGCCACTATAAAGTATGTGAGTTATTTAAATGTGTTATAGCGGAAAGCCCGTTTATGCTTTGGAATCAGACCCCGTTTTATTTTATTGTGGTAAATGCCTACGATGCCAATGGAAATCATGTCTCTTCCACCCTCATTTCACCATACTTGATTTGGTTGATTATCATTATTCTTTTAAATGTTACAGTTTTCTTTTTCCGTAGATATTTACGTTTAAATAAGGTATAATTTTGTATAACCCTATCGAAAGTTTATAAAAGCAAATTTTTGGTAAATTAATTAATGCTTTAAGCCCTCAAGAGAATGAAAAAATTATTTATAATTTTATTTTCTGTCTTCCTAACTTTCTCTGCTACCACGGCCGTTGCTGCAACCCTGACAGTAAGTCCTGCTTCTGGAACATATGAAGTAGGGGACAGGGTTGTAGTCAAGGTCTTGGTATCTAGCCAACATCCTATTAATGCTATTTCTGGTGTTTTAAACATCCCAACATCTTTATTTACGATTGAATCTGTTTCTAAGGCGGGTTCTGTACTTAACTTCTGGGTAACCGAACCAAGTTTTTCCAATGGGGCTGGCGTGCTATCGTTCGAAGGAGTTTCGCTAGAGGGATTCCCGGGCGGAACAAAAACGGTCATTACTGCAACGTTGAAAGCAACTTCAACCGGTACGGGAAGTTTAACGTTCAAAAGTGGACAGATCTTAGCAAACGATGGTGCTGGAAGCGATGTTACCGATTCTTTGAATGGAGCAACTTTTTCTGTCAAAGAAGCAACGGTAAAACCACCTAAGCCAACACTAACACCAGAACCTGCTCCAGTCCCCGAAGTAGTAGAACAACCCGTCCCGACCTTAAAAGCCCCAGAAATTTTGCTTAGTGAAAAATACGGAACGCAATCAATTATGGGAACTTCGAATTATCCAAAATCACAGGTCTTACTCACCTTCGTTGCAGAAGATGGAGCAAAAGTATTCATCTTGGGTATGGCTGATGCGGACGGCAGTTTCAATGTTCTTGTTCCAAACTCTCTGAAGGCCGGCACCTATACTGTTACGGCCGTGATGATCCAGGAAGACAAAACTAACAGCGATATTTCGAATGCCATTGTTATAGTGGTGGGCAACATTTTCTCCGATGTTGGGTGGCAAATATGGTTAGTCTTTGGACTACTCGTTGTTTCCATTTTATATTTGTTGATTCGTGTTTACTCTCATTTCGGAAAAAATAAAGATGTGAATATTTCGAATAGTAAAAATAAATTAAGGGAGGCTGAGGAAATAGTGCACAAATCTTTCGACATCCTTCGCGAGGATGTGATCGAATATGGCAACGAGAGGTTGCCTAACGCAGAGCGCAAACATATATCTGAAATTAAAAAAGACATAATTGAAGCGGAAAAAATAATTGATAAAAAGATTAAAGATATGGAATAAAATGGATGCTCACAATAAAAAAACGATATTCCTTTTATCTCTGCTCCTGTTTTTTATTGGTTTTTCAGTCAATGCTCAAGCTATAAACATTAATGTAAATAATTTACTTGCCAAAGTGGAGGTGTCTTTTTCTCCTCGCTTTGGTAGCTTTGAAGAAGGTTCAACATTTCAAGTACCTATTTTAATTAACACTAAGGGCTCAAGTATAAATGGCATAGATATCAGGATTAAATTCGACAAAGACAGACTCTCTGTTGTCAATTCCACGGGCGGTACTTCAATTATTGGTGTTTGGGTTGAACCGCCACAATTTGATAACGCACAAGGTACTGCAAAATATGTGGGAGTTGTAACTGGTGGTATTACCACCGAAGCTGGACTTATTGGAACCATTACTTTTGAGGCTAGAGCTCCTGGTGACGCTGTTGTGTCTATTAGTCCTACTTCAAAGATATTGTTGAATAATGGACTGGGAACTGAGGCGGAAACGGATTTTGGTATGGCGAGGTACACGATTTTGGCGAAGGCTCCAGAGGGTGTACAAATTTATTCTGAAACGCATCCAATCCAATCAGAATGGTACAACAACAATAGTCCAGTCATTTCTTGGGTAAAAGATCCAGGAGTAGATGGTTTTAGTTTCGTACTTGATAACAAACCGAACACGATTCCAGACAATATTGTTGATAACTCCGATACTGTGAAAAGCTTTGAGTCGCTCAACGATGGACTATATTATTTTCACATAAAAGCGAAAAAGGGGGATATTTGGGGAACAACCGGTAATTTTCTTTTGCGAATAGACACAACTCCTCCAGCAGAATTTAGACCGCAAATAAACTATTTGCTTGCTGCGGCCGTCTTAACAGAAAAGACGCTGGTATCTTTTTTCACGACAGATAACCTTTCCGGAGTAGATCATTATGAAGTCGGAGTAATAGACAAGGACCAGCCACCGACAGAGTCGCCAGTTTTTTTGCAAACAGAAAGTCCGTATTTGGTTCCATTGACATCGAATGGTAAGCTGCAGGTGATCGTTCGCGCCATAGATAGGGCAGGTAATGTACGCGACGAATCAATTGATGCACGACCGCCTTCTTCATTTTTGAAGTTGGCCCGAGACTACCCAATCTATATTTTAATTGGAATTATAATATTAGGATTTATTATTCTCACTCTTTATTCTATTTTTGGGCATCATGTGATTCACCATGCTCGTCGTTTGGAAGATTTTGTAAAAAGAAGAAAAATTTAGTTTTTGTTGTATAATAGCTAGCATATGTCGCTTTCAATCGGAATTGTAGGCTTGCCAAACGTTGGAAAATCAACACTTTTTAATGCGCTCACAA
>JBBIUG010000032.1:0-5677 GCA_037440325.1 Candidatus Nomurabacteria bacterium
CATTAAAAGGCAGTACAAAAAAGATAAACAAAATTACCAACCAAAACGTAAATGAAAATTTAGAAAGCTTTTTTGACATGGTTCTGGTAATTATATCATTTTCTTTTACCCAATGCCTAATTATGCACTTGTTTGTTGTTTGCCAAGTATTTCGGCGGCTTCTTGTTCCTGTTTTGCCTTTTTATTCAACAAAATTTGAGACGGATCGGACGTAATTATTTGGTCCTCTGTATAGGAAGAGACTATTTTTATCGCTACGTGCTTTAACCCGGCAAAAAAGATTCCCTCTCCCAGGCCAGACTCTAGAAGTAAATATTTTTCTTCGTCTGTTAGGTTGAAAGTTTTTTGCAAAATATCGATAGTGGTCGGGGACTGTTTCAATAGAAGCTGAATTGAAGAGTTTGTTATTATCGGTACTCCATACGGGGACTTCATAAAGTCGGCCGCGTCTTGGGTAATCGTGGAAAGACCCAAATAATATTTTCTTCCTCTTTTTGCTATTGAATATAAGAAGGAAGCCGTATCCTCGGATTTCATCATCCACCAAGCCTCGTCTACCACCAGTAGCCTCTTTTTAAGATTTTTGCGTACAGTGTTCCAAATATAGTGCATCACTATATACATTGCTACCGGTTTTAGTTCGTCTTCCATGTCACGGACAGAAAATACCACGAACTTTTTATTTATGTCTACGTTCGACGGTCGATTCAAGAAGGTTGCCCAAGATCCTTTTGTGTATTTTACTAAACGGACGACGATAGAGTCACTTCCCTCCATGCCGGAGAGAACCATTTCAAAATCGGACAAAAGGGGTGGTTCAATATTTGAAAAATCTGATTCCGGAGTGATGTCTTTTATCGCATAAGTTTCTGAAATTGCTCGGTCTACAATTGAGTCTTCTTCTGGGGTTAATCCACCCAACATTAATCTGAAGAGGCCGACAAGGTTAATAATGTTTGAGCGCAAAACGTCTTCTGCTGTTTCGTCTTCGCGGGGAATTGGTAGATCAAAAGGATTAATGTGATGGTCCGAAGAAAGAGAAATGTTGAAATATCTTCCTCCGACTGTTTCCGAAAGAAATTCATATTCTCTCTCCGGGTCGATAACGATAACGTCAGTGTCAAACATCAAAGATCTTAGAATCTCTAGCTTGGTCGCGTATGATTTTCCAGAGCCGGACTTTGCAAAAGTCACAGAATTATAGTTTTCCAAAGAAAATCTATCAAAAATAACCAAACTGGAATTATGTCTGTTAATCCCATAAAGAATTCCTTTGTCTGAGGTTAGGTCTGAAGAAATGAAAGGAAAAATACTCGAAAGTGGCTCAGAATTAAGTTTTTGGTGAATTTTAAGCAGATCTGTATTTGTCGGTATAACGCTTTTAAAACCATCTTCTTGTTGGAAGAGAGCTGGTTTGATGTAAATAAGCTTAGATTCAAGTAACGACTTGATTTCGTTTTCTATTTTGAAAAGTTCAAGATCGGTATCTGCATATATTGTTATATATACACCCACATCGAACATCTTTTCCTGTGCTTGAATTAAATTGTTACGCAAACTCTCCAGGTCTTCATAAGCAGTGTCGAGCATTGGATCGCGCACCATCCCCTTCGCGGCTCGCACGTTTATTTGGCTTTGAACTTCCGCAACCTTCTTTTGGAACTGGCGGAGCACCAAGGATGTGTCTATAGGATGAATAAAAATCGAGATGTCAAAAATTTTATCCAGGTTAATTATTGGAGAGAACCAGTTGTCGGTTAAAAACCTTGGATAAGAGATTATAAAAAAAGTGCGGGCGATTTTGTCACCAAGATTAATTGATTTCGATTCTATCTTTAGGGCCGACGGGGCGATTACGTCTTGAAGTTCAAGGTTCGCGGATTCATATATTTCTTCTGGCAAAACCGCTAAAACACTGGCCTTAGGTTCTATGGCCGTTGGATTTTTTCCCTTTCCAAATAATTTTTTAAAAAATTCCATCATTTTTTTATTCCAATTTAATTTTTCCTTCTATTTCTCCAGGATTAAATACTTTATAGAAAACCTCTACCACTTCCTCTGTGCCAAGCTGGGCTGATTTTATTCCACAACGCGAAAGCCCTTGCTGAATAACGGCGACCCGCTCTTCCAATTGGGACCTTTTCTCTTCAAAAGCAACTATTTTTGCCGCCTTCTCTTCTTCTTTGTTTTTTCTGGAAAAAATTTTATCAATTATTCCGGTGTCGGATTTTAATGTCGTGTGGGTATAAGGAACGACGACAAAGAAATTTTTCGCCATTATACTTACCGACTCAGTGAAGTTTTTTATGAAATCCATGTATTCTTTGGTTTGCAACTTTAAAAGAGGCTCGTTTTGTACTTTCATTCTGTTCTCTAAAAGGAGCAGATATGGTCTGATGTCGAGTCTCCTGGACTGAATTGATATTTGTATTGGGAAATCTAGGGTATTTAGAAAATTTTGAAACTGCAGGATTACCGCCTGTTGTTCATCGACTGATTTTAGAGAAAGGTTTATTGAATTTGCCAAGACGATTGCCCTTAGGTCGTCGTCTTTTAACACGATTATTCCATCGCGAACTTCCTTTATGGGAACAAATTCTTGAGTTGTTTTTGCTTTTAGGGCCATATTAATCTTTTTTTTGTTTACTCAAATCTAGCACATTTAAACTCCAGGCCAAATCTCTTAATTTCCCCTCGCTTAATTTATGAGGAGCCATTTGTACTTTGTTTTCGGCGCTTGGCAGTCCTTCTTGCTTTACCTCTTTAGCCTTAACTGCGCTCTTTTTCCATATATAAAGCTTGCTTTGCGAAAGATATTTTAAGCCCGACTCAAGAACATTCACGAATGGTTTATTGTTCGGTTTATAAAAAGTAAGCAAGAGCGAAAAACCGGCAATAATCAAAATCGGAATCGAGCCCCAGAGAAGACCCAAAAGTTTATAAACAGTAAAACACAACCCTCCTCCCCCCACTAAATAAATAAACTCCCTAAAAGTGAAAGGGCCAAAGATTTTGTCCTCTATCTCTAAAAATTGTGGCACTCTGAATTGCATAATGTTTTTTATTCTGGTGGTAAACGATACGGATCTGAATTCGGTGGATACGCGTTCTGGGCACTTGCGGGCAAAGAAGACTTCGCCGGTGATTCAGTGTTTCTTGTAATGTTTTCTAGTGTGTGTTCGGTTTTCACCACTTCGTTTTTTGAAAAACCAGACAGCTTTTGAGCCAAAATCGGGAGCGGTTCTTCTTTTGTTTGGGTTGGGGCGGGTTTCGCCTCTGGTTTTTCTGGAACAATTTCTATGCCGGCGGACTTCAATATGTCCGGCTTCTCTTCTTTCGAGCTCGTTTTGTTTTTTTGCTCGGTATTTTTTATTAGTTCTTCTTTTATTTTAGAAAAAACTTTTTCATTCATCTCTTTTACCAATTCGTTCGCCTGTTCTCCGGAAATTTTCATTCTTCTTTCTAGTTCTCTAGGATAATCCTGAGGAGACAAAAGTCCACAAAGCAGTAGTTCCGTTTCTGTATCAAGGTTTCCCAATTGTTCTATGGTATATCCCCTTTTTTCTTTAATCTCCAAGATAGAAGAACGCCAGTCGATAGCTTCTATCGCCCTTCTGGCGTCTTCCGGCAATTGTTTTTTTGCGTCACTTATTTTTTCCCTTAATAAGTCTACTGGATTGTCCATATTATCATTATAACCTATAGTAAAATTTTTAACCAAAAAAATTTTAAAAAACTTCCTTACTCTGGCTTTTCTCTGTATGGATCTTCCTTGTGTTCGGTGGGCAGAACTACTTTATGCGGTGGCTCTTTTTCTGCAAAAGCCGAATAATTCCCCCCAGAGAGGATAAAACCAATGTTTTGTTCATGGTTTGCGTCTTTAGACAAGGCAATCTTTTTTAGATTATCGACAAGAGCTTTGCCTATGGGGTTAAATATTTTTTGAAGAACCTCCTCTGCTATTTGATCGGCTGTTTTTTTGTTGGTGCCAACTTCGTTTTCGATGTTTTGTGAATAAAAATCAGCATCTTCAACCCCTATCAACACCAAAAGGGTTTGTGTTTGAAAATCGTTCAAGTCGCTTTCGTTGAACAAATATTTTTTACCAATTTCCTCAGTTATTTTTATCCAATCAACAAGCGCAATGGCTTCCTGGTTTTCTTTTGGTAGCCCGTCCATCTCTCTTTTTATTACTTGTTTTAATTTCTCAGTCATAGTTTTATACCTTTGTTCCGCTGTCTAATTTGGTTTCCATTATTATTTTATGTGCGGCCTCTCTCTGCGCTTTGCCACCATGTCTTAATAATGCTTCGGCATGGCCACGGTTTCTTGTGGCGTTTTCAACCTTTATTTCTTGTGTCTGTGTTTTCTTTAATCCCTCCAATTCCTTTATGGTTTGTCCGTCAGTTGTTCGAGCAGTTGTTCCATAGCTATAGGGTATAAACTTACCAGGGTTTTCGTCGTCTGGAATCGAGATATCGTCTCCGTTCACCAGGGCCACCTTTCTGCGTTTAGCCCACGTCAAGTCTTCGTTTGCCTGGCTTAGTTCGTCTTGCGCCTTTTTTTCTTCTGCGCTTGGGGTGTAATTTCCCTTTATGTCTGTTTTTCCTGTTCCTTTAAGTGCGCCATATTTGATGTTTGCGTCATTTGCTTCTTGTCGTTTTCTTTCAATAACCTTGTCCACTGTTTCAATTTCTTGTGTGTTTTTTACCATTAGTCCTTGCAGGTCTGCCTCTGTTTTATTTAAGGCTTGTTTTAATGGTTCACCTTCTTGTACTTCACTTTGTTTTGCTCTTTCTGTTTCTCTTTCTATCGTTCTCTTGTGTATTCCCTTCACTCCGCCCGTCGTGTCAAAACTAGTATCTTTGGTGAAACGGCTAACTAGACCAGACTTCATTTTTCCTCCCGTTACGCCGTGGATTGCTTCAGTGGCGTCGAATTTCTGGGCGCCCTCCCAGAATGCGAGTTTTGCCCTAGCCCCAACGTTTCCAGCCGCAGCACTTTCTCGCAATTTTTGTCCAGCGGCGCCGCTCAAGGCCTTGCTTGCCGCTCCTCCGACTGCCGAGGTGACCGCCATGCCCGCTCCGGCAGTAGCTACCGCGGCGCCGACGACGAGTGCCGCCTTACCGGCTTTCACTAGAAGTTCTCCTGCCTTGCCAGAGCCCTTGTAGGCAAATTTAATCGCGAACCAAAGCAAGAGCATTATCAGGTTGAAGCCGAAGTAAATACTGAGCATTGTTCTTACAAACGACGCCGGGGAATCCGGGCTACTTTCAAAAACTGTTTTTATGAGGCCGTTTTTTATTAACATAAAAATAAAGTACAGCATAAACATAAAAATCGGAGCAAAAAATGCCGACTTCATTAGTTTTTTCAGCCAATCATCCCAGCCGATATATTCCACCTTGCCAAGTGCTGGAAAGGCGAAAGACATAAAAGCAAAAGGAGAAAAAATGGTTAAAAACATAAGCATCACTATTCGATTCAAAAAAGCCAAAGCGATCAAAACGAAAATAAATATGCCAATGAGGATCAAGGCTGCTGCTGAAAACATAAGGGAAACCGAAACAACAACACCGGTCGCAACCGTAGCGATTTTAACAGCCGAGCCTCCGAGGTCAAATGATTGTGCCTTTGTGTTCATGTCTTTGTCCAATATTTTATCCGGCATAAAATT
>JBBIUG010000033.1:0-1874 GCA_037440325.1 Candidatus Nomurabacteria bacterium
ACCTCCTCTACCAAAGAATACAACGCGTGTAAGAATAAGTCAAACAACAAAAGCGCTCTAATCTTAATATCTCATATATGATAGGTTAAGGATTTAAGATCATTGTATTGTTTTTAATTTGATTTATTTATAAAGAAATTTCCACCTTCCCCTTCCGGAACGAGGTGGCAAACCTGCTCGCATAATTTTTTCAAGAATTTTCCAAATACTCGTTTTCTCTTGTTCAATAGCCAGCAAGAGAGAAGAGTATTTGCCAAGATCATATTTTAATGACATTCTGAAAACTGTCGCGTAACTCATACCGAGAGATTCCGCTATATATGAAACCGGAATTTCTTTCGATAAAAAATATATAACAGCAAATCGTTTTGCCAACATTATTTTTTCGGTTCGGGTTAGTAGGTCGCCAAGAAAAAATTGAGCCCTGGTTTTTTGGGCTGATTTTTCAAGCGCCTTACCAAATTCGTTATAAAGCTTGCTTAATATTTCTTTTTTTAATTTTTTTGATGATACGTGGGGCATTAATCTTTAATAAAAGTATATCATATATGATAGATTAAGGTGGGCACGCCACGGGAAAGATAATGTACCAGACAAGCTTATTATTTGTATTTGGGGGGATGAAATAAAAAAAGTGGGCCGCACTTGCGCGCGGCCCGAGACTCCTTCTGATGATATGTTAACGTTTAAAAGCATAACAGGAAATTCTGCTTTTGTCAATAAGAAGTTTAATATCCTATTTTATCGTCTCCCCTGTTTTAATGACGTGATCAACTAAAGTATAAGTATACCCCATTTCATTGTCATACCAGCCGAGGACTTTTACCAGATTTCCTCCGACGACGCGAGTCATTTTAAGGTCGGCGATTGAACCGTATTTACTTCCCAAAATATCGCTAGAGACAAGTTCTTCCTCGGTAACAGCAAAAATATTTTGCCACCTCTCTTCTTTTGAGGCTTTTGTTAAAATTTCGTTTACTTCCTCTTTAGTAGTATTTTTCTTCGCGATAAATGTGACATCTACCATAGATCCAGCCGACACGGGCACTCGCATCGAGATACCGTCGAAGAGTCCTTCAAGTTTTGTAAATGCTTTTGTTACGGCGATAGCGGCACCGGTAGAAGAAGGCACTATGTTCTGCGCCGCGGCGCGTCCTTCACGAAAATCTTTTTTGTTTGGACCGTCAACGATTCCTTGTGAAGCGGTATATCCATGTACTGTGTTTAAAATTGCTTTTTCTATACCTATAGCTTCATCCAGGATTGCGATTAGAGGACTGGCAGCATTCGTCGTGCAAGAAGCGTTGGAAGTAATATCACAAGTGCCAAATTTTTCTTCATTCACTCCGAGGAGAATCGTTTCTCCTTTTACGCTATTCTCTTCTCCTTTGGCAGGAGCGGAAATAACAACTTTCTTTGCTCCAGCGTCTAAGTGCGCTTTTGATTTTTCGTAACTTGTGAAAAGTCCCGTTGACTCTACTACCACATCTACAGCTAAATCTCTCCAGGGTAAAGCGCTGGGATCTTTCTCTGCCAGAACTTTCACTTTTTTCCCGTCAATTATCAAACTGTCCTCCGCTACGCTGATTTTGTGATTCCAATCTCTGTATACCGTGTCATGCTTCAAAAGATATGCCATATTCGCAATGTCCCCGAGGTCATTTACCGCAACAATTTCAATTTCCGGCCTATCCCATGCAACCTTGAGAAATGCTCTGCCTATTCTGCCGAAACCATTGATACCTACTCGTATTGTTTTCATAATTCTTGATTGTTTAAACTACTAAATTTTAATCTATCTATTATACCAAAAAAATAAATAAAATATGCTATTATGGTAAAAATGGAGAAAGAAACAGCTGAAAAAGAAATAA
>JBBIUG010000033.1:1884-5279 GCA_037440325.1 Candidatus Nomurabacteria bacterium
TCCACACCCACTCGCACTATTCGCTTTTGGATGGCCTCTCCAAACTTGAAGATTTGGTAAAACTAGCCAGTGAAGACGAGATGCCAGCCATGGCCATAACTGATCACGGCAATATGTATGGTGCTATAGAGTTTTACAAACTTGCCCAAAAGGCTGGGATAAAACCTATCGTCGGAGTAGAAGCGTACATTTCCAACCGCGGAAGAATGGATAAAGATCCAGGCATAGACAATAAACGCTACCACCTCACCCTTCTTGCAAAAAATATGCAGGGTTATAAAAATCTCATGCACTTAGTTACCCTTTCACACCTTGAGGGTTTTTATTACAAACCGAGAATGGATAAAGAAATATTGAAAAAATATTCCGACGGTGTAATCGCACTTTCTGGTTGTTTGGGTGGAGAACTTTCTCGAGCTCTAATAAATAAAGACCTGGAAAAAGGAGAGGCGGTCATTAAAGAGTATCAGGGTATCTTTGGCAAAGAAAATTATTACTTAGAAATAATGAAACATCCTACGGTGGAGGGTGACAAAGAGGTGCGAGAGAGTTTAATAAAACTAAGTAAAAAATTCGATATTCCGCTCGTGGCTACTGTTGATTCACATTACCCGTGCAGTGATGACAGCAAGGCGCACGAAACACTTCTTTCTATCCAAACAAATTCCGATATAAAGGATGAAAATAAATTTTCTTTTGGCGATGATGATTATTCTTTTATTAATACCAAACAGGCAAAGGAACTTTTTAAAGAAATACCAGAGGCGGTGGAAAACACAATGAGGGTGGCCGAAATGTGCGACCTAGAACTTCATCTTGGTCGTTGGGTTTTCCCCGATTTTATAATTGAAAAAAATCTAACCTATGATGAAAAATTGCGAGAGCTTACTTATGACGGATTCAAAAGATTGGGAATGAACGAAACCCCCGAAATCAAAGAACGTGTAGAGTATGAATTAAGTGTCATTTTCAAGAAGGGTTATTCTCCATACTTTCTGGTGGTTGGTGATTTGTTGCGCTTTGCAAAAGAAAACGGCATCCTAAGCGCGATTAGGGGGTCCGTCGCGGGATCAATGGTTACCTACCTTTTGGGAATTACAAATATCAATCCAATCGAATATAAGCTTCCTTTTGAGCGATTCCTAAATCCTTTCCGTCCATCACCTCCGGATATTGACATGGACTACGCCGACAACAGACGCGACGAAATGATTGAATATGCGAAAAGAAAATATGGCAAAGATAAAGTGGCGCAAATCGGAACTTTTGGAACAATGATGGCACGTGGCGCAGTTCGTGATGTGGCACGAGCACTTGCTTATCCATATGCTATAGGTGACAGAATATCAAAAATGATTCCGATGGGTTCGCAAGGTATGCCGATGACCATAGACCACGCCATGGAAATAGTACCTGAATTAAGTGACGCTTATAAAAAAGAAAAAGACACAAAAGAAATAATCGATTTAGCAAAAAAACTTGAGGGTTGTGTTCGTCATATTTCCGTTCACGCCGCTGGGGTAGTTATCGCACCCAAGCCAATTTACGAATACATGCCTATCCAACTCGACCCGAAGGGTGGAAAAATTATTACTCAGTACGACATGTACAGCGCAGAAGATGCCGGTCTTTTGAAATTTGATTTTCTGGGAATCAGAAACCTGGCTATTTTGGCGGACGCAATCGGCCTAGTAAAAAGATTTTATAGTGTTGAAATAGACCTCGACCGTATTCCGCTTGATGACAAAAAAACATTCGCCCTTCTGGCCAACGGACAGACAGAGGGATTGTTCCAGTTAAACGGTTCCGGAATGACTAGATATTTAAAAGAACTGAAACCAACTTCCATCCACGATATCAACGCCATGGTCGCATTGTATCGTCCTGGCCCGATGGAATCAATTCCTGAATATATAAAACGCAAACATAATCCAAAACTTGTAAAATATTTGGACCCCAGAATGAAAAAATTCTTGGACCAATCATATGGACTGATTGTTTATCAAGATGACCTGCTCTTCTGCGCAATAGACTTGGCCGGCTACAACTGGGAGGAAGCGGACAAGTTCCGTAAAGCCGTCGGTAAAAAGATCCCGAAAGAAATGGCAGCACAAAGAGAAAAATTCACCAAGGGAATAATTGACAACGGTCAAACTCCCGAATTCGCCGAAAAGCTTTGGAAACTTTTTGAGCCATTTCAGGCTTACGGTTTTAACAAGGCACACGCAGCTTCATATGGGAGAGTTGCATATCAAACAGCCTACATGAAGGCACATTTCCCAGTCGAATACATGACAGCGATTCTTTCCGCAGAGTCTGGAGATGTAGAAAAAATATCTATAATTATTGAAGAATGTAAAAAAATGAAAATTCAGGTGCTCCCCCCAAACATTAATGAAAGTTTCGGCGGTTTTACTTGTCTTCCTCGTGACAAGAGTAAAACAATAAGTAAGGAAAATAAAAGTGAGGAAATTCGTTTCGGCTTTTACACCATCAAGAATTTAGGTACAGATATTTCTGATGCAATTATCACAGAGAGAAAAGCGAACGGAAAATTTATATCAATAACCGATTTTCTGGATAGAATAAAACATAAAAATTTAAATAAAAAATCAATGGAGGCGCTTATAAAATCCGGATGCATGGATGAATGGAATGACCGAGGAATATTACTTGCCAATCTAGAATCGATGCTTGAATATAATCGTGAAAACGGAAAACAAAACCAAAATCAGTTTTCTCTCTTCGGTGGTTCATCCGAAATAAAAGCACCTGAATTCAAAATGCAACCCGGGAAAGAAGCTAACCAAGCAGAAAAATTACTTTGGGAAAAAGAATTACTCGGACTTTATATTTCCGGACATCCACTCGATCGATTGCGCGATAAACTAGAAAAAAGAACAGTTAATATTAAAAAAATTAAGGAAGAATTCGGTAACGGAATGCAAATAACGATTGCTGGAATCATCGAGAGCTCAAGACAAGTAGTAACCAAAAACAACGAGCGCATGGCCTTTCTCAAAATCGCAGACCTAAATGACTCCATTGAGGCTGTCGCTTTCCCTTCTTTATTTAAGGACACAATAGACATCCTTGTCCCCGAAAAATGTATTGCGCTAACCGGAAAAGTTTCCAACAGAAATGGCGAAAAAAGTATTATTATCGAAGCAGTAAAAGAGATCTAATTATATAAACTCATTGCTTTTTCTTTGCTTTCAGAAAAAATAGTTTCCACTGCCTCAGCAATTTTTTTGGAAAGTTTTTTGAGAGTTTCCTTTTCTGGTTTTTTAAATTCACCCAAAAGAAAATTCAACACTGCCTTCTCCCCCGTCGGCTTTTTTAATTTACCTCCGGGTGTTGCCGGAGAGATACCTACTCTGATACGTAAAAATTCT
>JBBIUG010000034.1:0-5249 GCA_037440325.1 Candidatus Nomurabacteria bacterium
ACTCCACCACGAAGCCTATCGCCGTACTGGAGAAAAATGCAGAAAGAAGGGTTGTGGCGGCACCATCAAAAGAACTGTCATAAACGGCCGTAGCGCTCACTTCTGCTCTGTACATCAGAAATAAAAATTTACTTTATTTTTGGGCGACAAACAGACCAGTATCTATTGTTATTTTTAACTGGCTATTTTTTTTGAAATATTCGTCAAAATAGGAACGCACAGTTTTTATTTGTTCCTCACTTAAATTTTCATTTGTAGACAAAACATGGTCGGCAAGTGGTTCTGCCTCAGTAACCAACAAAGCATCCCCTTTGCGGAAAAGTTTAACCTCAGAAAAATATGGCTGTAGTAAACTCTTCCCGTTATCTAAAGAAAAGGGATACTGTGTATATCCTCGGTGTACGGGGAGATTAGATTTTTCAAGCAATTCTTCTAGCTCTATCATATACTTACTTCCACTAGTAGAAGCAACCAATATTCCTCCGGGCTTAATTACGCGCGATATTTCTTCTATTGCTTTTTCTAAATCTGGAACTAGATAAAGTAATCCATTCGCTATTACAACATCAAAACTAGCATCTGCGTAGGGTATATTCTGAACATTAATTAATTTAAAGTTAAATGGATAATTTACTTCCTTAACATTTTGCTCTAACCTTTCTAGCATCTCCTGAGAAAAATCAGACAAAGTAATATCCCAGTCCTTTTGTATTCTCTCTTGGTTATTAAGCCACAGTGTTCCTAACCCAGAGCCAAGCTCTAAAATTTTGCATTTTGCGGAAAAATCAAAGTGGTCAAATATCCATTTATACCAATCATATTTATTGGTTCCAAATTTTTCATGCAACCTGCGTCGTTTTGCAAAATTCGAAGGGTTTTTATATTGAGCTTCGACTTCTTTGGGGGTTATTTTTTTGTTCATTTTTCTATTATATATCTAAACTTGCTAAGTTTAGATTTTTAATATTCCAAACAACGCAATGCCCGTTGCAACGGATACATTCAGTGATTCCTTTTCACCTTTCATCGGAATTTCGGCAATTATATCGCACCTTTTGAGAATATTTTGGGGTATACCAGAAACTTCTGTGCCGACGAGAAAGGCATTCTTCTCTCCTGTTTTTACTTTTTTATAATCAACTGAATTTTCGTCTTGCTCGATGGCAATAATTTTGTATTTCTCCTGTTTAAGCTTGGAAATTAACGGTAAAATATTTTTCTTCTGCTCCCATTTTACAAATTCCTCAGCTCCGAGCGCAGACTTGGCCAAATCTTTTCTTTTTCTACCAAAACGATCAAGTGGTGCCGGCGTATAACCCGTTAAATATATTTTATCTATCCCCGCCGCGTCGGCCGTACGAAAAATCGCCCCGACATTCTCAACGCTCCTAACATCATGCAGTATTAAAATATTTGTTTCGCTTTTCATTGTTTAATAAAGTTTTTGTTACGTGTTTTTTTATGGTAAGCGATGGCGAAACGGTGCGCTTCACTGTTCGCAAGTAAAATTTCCTTCTCGTAACTTCTCGCGATTATTTTATCCCCCAAAATAGCTTTGGGCTTGTGCTTTTCGTCTTTTAAGACTGAAACCACTGGGACCTCCAGCGCCGTTTTAACTTTTTTTGCAATATTAATTTGAGCTTTTCCTCCATCAACAACAACCAGGCTCGGCATTGACCACTCTGGATGAGAGAGTCTTCTCTCTAAAACCTCCGCGAGAGCACCCGTATCATTCGAATTTTTTTGAGTTCTAATTTTAAATTTTCTATACTCGTTTTTTGCTGGTTCTCCGTCTTCAACAGCCGTCATCACCCCAACCATATTCTTCCCCGCCATGTGAGCGATGTCGTATGCCTCTATTCTAACGAGACCCTTGGCAATTTTTTGTCCCCGAGGGTCCCGCCCCGAAGGGGAAGGGCGCAGGGGCAAAAAACTGGCAAGGGTTGAGTTAGAAAATTTTTGCACGAAGCCGCTATCCCTTATTAAAGCCACATCATTTATGTGTTTTACGGCAAAAATTTGCCTTTTTATCTCTCCCGCTTTTTCAAACTCACGAGCTTTCGCATATTCTTTCATTTCTTTCTCTAAATTCTTCAAAACGATTTTCTTTTTTCCTTCAAAAAACAAGATAATATTTTTAATATTTTGTTTATATAATTTTTTATCCGCCAAATCCGGCACCAGGTCTATCTGTCGATAAAATTCAACATAGTTTTTGCTTTTATCATCTAAAAATGGAAAAATTCTGCGAACTATTTTAAGCGCTTCCTTCAACTGCCCCCCGCTTGGAAATGGACCAAACGTCTTAGCGAATGGGACAGCATAATTTTTTCGCGCGAGGGTCCCGCCGCGTACACGCGGAAGGGCGCAGTGCAAAAAATTATGCTGTCCCAGAAGCTCTTTCCCCCTCACAAGCACAACCTTCGGTATTTCTTCTTTGCTTATACAAACATAATTAAAACTTTTATCATCTTTTTCTCTCGTATTATATTTCGGTTGATATTTTTTAATGAGGTTCGCTTCCAAAATAAGAGCTTCAAGAACAGTGTCAGACTCCTGCCAGTCTATTTTGTTCGCGCTGAAAACCATATCAACGAGAAATTGTCCTCTTGTTTCAATTAAATCCTTACTAAAATAGCTTTTCACCCTGTCGCGCAGAGAGGTGGCTTTGCCTATATACAAAATTTCCCCGCCACGCTTAAATAAATAAACTCCGGGTTTATCTGGTAATTTATTTTTTTTGAGATATTCTCTTTGCATGAAATTTACTTACGCAATACTTTTTTAAGGTATTTCCCGGTATATGATTTGTTGTTTCTGGCCACCTCTTCTGGGGTACCCTTGGCTACAATATTACCACCATTTACCCCTCCTTCGGGCCCGATATCAATAATATAATCAGAACTTTTTATGATGTCTAAATTGTGCTCAATAAGAACGACCGTGTTCCCTTTCGAAACCAATTTATTTAGAACTTCCAATAATTTGTGCACATCGTCATAGTGCAAACCGACGGTCGGTTCATCTAAAAGGTAAATGGTTTTTTCTAGGTGTGGACGATAAAGTTCGCTAGAAATTTTTACCCTTTGAGCTTCTCCTCCAGAGAGCGTGGTGGCTGATTGTCCAAGCTTAACATACCCTAGCCCTACATCCAGAAGAGTTTGCAGTCTGTCGGAAACTGCCGGAATATCTTTGAAGAATTTCAAGCCCTCTTCCACGGTCATTTTGAGCACTTCATAAATATTTTTCTTTTTATATTTCACCGTGAGGGTTTCTTTGTCGAAACGTTTACCTCCGCAAACATCACAAGTCACATAAACGGTCGGCAGGAAGTGCATCTCGACCGAGATCTCGCCATTACCCTCACAGGCTTCACAGCGCCCGCCCTTCACATTAAAAGAAAAACGGTTTGCCTTCCATCCGCGAAGCCGAGCTTCTTCCGTCAGCGCGAAAAGATCTCGAATATGAGTAAAGGTTCCAGTATACGTAGCGATATTTGAGCGCGGGGTCCGGCCGATGGGAGATTGGTCTATCAAAATCGCGCGAGAAAGATATTCTGTTCCAGAAAAATAAGAGCAGTTAAATATTTTCGCAGTTCGATATTTTCGTTCATAGCGAGCTTGCAGATTTTTATACAAAATTTCATACATCAAAGAACTTTTCCCCGAACCAGACACTCCAGTAATGGAAGTCATCACACCTAAAGGAACTTCCACGTTCATGTTGTGAATATTAAAAATTTTCCCTCCGGCAACACGGAGAGCCCCTTTCGCTTGTCGACGTTTTTTAGGAACTTCTATTTTTTCTTCTCCACGAAGATAAGCGAGGGTGCGAGAATTGTTTGTGTTTTTGTTTGCTGTTAATAAATCATCTAAAAAACCAGAGACGATAACCTCTCCGCCGTGCACTCCGGCCTTTGGCCCGATATCTACAATATAATCCGAGGCATAAATACTGTCTTCGTCATGCTCAACAATCAATATAGTATTACCAAGATCGCGAAGATTTTGAAGGGTTTTGATTAATCTATCGTTATCTCGCTGGTGCAAGCCGATAGTTGGTTCATCTAGCACATAAAGCGCTCCGACCAGCCGAGAACCAAGCTGCGAAGCAAGGCGTATGCGCTGCGCTTCGCCGCCAGATAGAGTATTGGCCTTACGGGAGAGTTGTAAATAGTCGAGGCCTACGTCTAACATAAACTGAAGACGTGCTTCAATCTCTTTCGTCACCGGCAGAGAAATTTCTTTTTCTTGTTCTGATAATTTTAAATTCTTAAAAAAATCATGCGCGTCTTTTATGGAGAGAGAAGACAATTCCAGAATATTTGTTTTTTTATGTCCAGTGGTTAAAAAAACGTTCAAAGCTTCTGGGCGTAAACGAGCCCCATGACAAACATCACAAACTTCTTCTCCCATAAAATATTTTGTGCCGAGACCGTTACATGCTGGACAGGCTCCGTATGGAGAGTTGAAAGAAAACAATCTTGGTTCTACCTCTGGAAAAGAAAAACCGTCATTTTTACAAGCAAATTTAGCTGACATAATAAATTCCTCCTCACCGATTTTTATTGTAACTAGGTTGTCAGACTCAATAAGCGCTCGTTCTATCGCTTCTGCTAGGCGCATTCTACTGGCGTCCTTCGCATCCACAAATTCGTGTACCGCAAAATGGTCAACCAAAATATCAATATTGTGCATTTTGTTTTTCGAAAGAACTATTTGCTCGCGAAGTTTTTTCATTTTTCCGTCCAGTCGTATTTCAGCAAATCCTTTTCCGAGAAAATCATAGAGCAGTTGATAGTATTCTCCTTTCCGTCCGCGAACTACCGGAGAGAAAATACTTATTTCCGTTTCGTCCCATTCTACCCCCATCACTTTTCTTATATTCTTTTTAGAACCTCGGGAAGAAGAATTTTGAACGGTGTGGGTCCCGCCCGGTACTCCGGGGAGGGTCAAGCCGGAGAAATTTTTCTTGCCGAGGTTCGCAACCCTGTCCAAAACAAAATTTAAAATTTCTTCATTAGAAAGTTTTTTTATTTCCTCTCCACAGAGGGGGCAATGTGGGTGCCCAATGCGCGCGTACATTACGCGCAGATAATCATAAATTTCCGTTATGGTTGCTACTGTGGAACGCGGATTATTGGAACGAGATTTCTGATCAATAGAAATCGCCGGAGAAAGACCAGTGATTTCATCCACGTCTGGCTTCGGCATTTGATTTAAAAATTGTCGCGCGTAAGAAGACAGAGA
>JBBIUG010000035.1:0-4967 GCA_037440325.1 Candidatus Nomurabacteria bacterium
TTATTTCACGCAGGAAGATTGTTCGCCTTGGCCCTATTTGGTGGAGTTCTTGGGCTTATTGGTAGGGCGCTCGGAGTAAATTTTATTTTCTCTACCATTCTGGGAATTTTTGCTTCCATTATTATGCTTTTGCTCGGTATTAATTTACTTGGAATTATTAAAAAAAATAAATTTACCTTACCGAGTAATCTTTTTTCTTTTTTTAGAAAAATTGAACATGCCACCCTCGCTCCGATAGTCATCGGTATCGGAACTTTTTTTCTTCCTTGCGGTTTTACTCAGGCAATGCAGATAGCCGCGCTCTCGAGCGGATCATTCACTTCCGGATTCCTCATCATGTTTTCATTTGCTCTTGGCACGCTACCAGTGCTTGCGCTTTTGTCTTTTAGTTCTGTTTCTTTTTCCCATTCTAAATACGCTCCTCTTTTTTTCAAATCAGCCGGAGTGGTAGTAGTGGCCCTTGCATTATTTAATCTTATTAACAGTTTAGTAGTTATTGGATTGATACCTCCAATATTTAATTTCTAATATAATAATATAATGAAAAAAATAGTAATTTCAGTTTTGTTGGTTGCTGTATTAATAGGAATGGCTCTTGCCATCTCAAACACTGGCGATAAAACCGCTATAAACGGAAACAATGTCTCTGTTGTGGACGGAAAACAAATAATAGATTTAACAGCAAAAAGTGGATATTCCCCCGAGAAAAGTGTGGCTAAAGCCGGAATTCCGACGACCCTGCGTTTTACCACGAGCGGAAATTACGACTGTTCGTCTTCTGTTCGTATTCCCTCGATGAACGTTAGTAAAAATCTAGAATTATCCGGAATAACGGAAATTGATTTAGGAACTCCCAAGGTTGGAGTAATGCATGGTAGTTGTGGAATGGGGATGTATCCTTTTGAAATTAATTTTGAAGAATAGGATTTATTGTGGTACCATATGGGTATATGAGTCTTATAAAAAAAGTACTATTTTTTCTTAAAAAAAGAAAATATCTTTATGGGATTGTCGCTGTGGTTTTAATTGTTGGTGGAATCTTCCTATTCAAGAATGGTAAAACAATCGACGAAACCATCATTGTTCGTCACACTGATTTTACCAACCAAGTATCTGTTTCCGGAAAAGTCGTGGCAGCTGATGACGTAAACTTGGGTTTTAAAAATACCGGAACAGTTGACCGAGTTTATTTTTCTGTTGGTCAAGAAATAAAAGCCGGTACTACAATTGCGAAGATTGATGCTAAGGATGCAGAAAAAAACTTAAAAGATGCTGAAATCAGCCTTGCCAGTGCTAAGCTGGACTTAGAGAAAATTAAGTTACAAAACTCCAGCACGAATTTAAATTCTGACCTCGCTAAAGCATACAGTGACGGATTTACCGTAGCGTCAGATTCCTTCTTGGATTTCTTACCTATCCAAAATGGATTAGAAGATTTATTTGCGAGTGGTGATTTATCCGATAACTCTACCAGAATCGTTGGAGCAACAGCCGTTGGCTACAGAAATCAAGCAGAGGATTTATATTACAAAGCGAAGAATTCATACGATAATAATTTAAAAATTTTTAGACTTCTCAATCGCAATTCTGAGCATTCAGATATTGAAAATATCATAAACAAAACATACGAAACCGCCAAGCTATATTCTGACGCCGTAAAAAGTATGAAAAATTTTGTGGATTATATGAGTAGGGAAACAAATTCAGGTTCTGATTTTCTTACAATGCAAAATACTCTTGTAGGTTACGCTAGCACAGCAAGTGACCGTTTGGCGAGTCTTTCTACTGCCCAAATCAACATAAAAAAATATACAGATGTTTTCCAAAATACTGATATAAATATTCAAAACGCCATATTGGCAATAGACCAAAAAGAAAATGCAGTGCAAGATGCTAAAAATGCCCTGGAAGACTATTATATTCGTGCTCCATTTGATGGCGTAATAACAAAGATTGACGCGAAGATTGGAGAACTTACCTCCGCTAATGAACCCCTCGTTTCTATGATTGGTGCTGGTGTTTTCCAAATAGAAAGTTATGTTCCGGAAGTAAATATTGCCCAAATAAAATTAGGCGATGAGGCAAATGTCACTCTTGACGCTTACGGTGAAACGGTTCCATTTTATGCGAAAGTTATTTCTATTGATCCGGCGGAAACAATCCGGGATGGAGTTTCCACTTATAAAACAAAATTTCAATTTTCTGAAAAAGACGATCGTATTAAATCGGGAATGACTGCGAATGTTTTGGTTACAACTTTTAACAAACCAAATACAATAGTAGTTCCGGGGGGAGTCGTCTTTGATAAAAACGGAAAAAAGTTTGTGCAAATAAAAAATGATGAAAAAATAATCGACAGAGAAGTATTTTTAGGAAGTGTATCTTCTTTGGGTCAAGTTGAAGTGATCTCAGGCCTGGCTGACGGCGAAATGGTTATCCTTAATCCAAAAATAAAATAATATGTTTTCGACGCTTAATATCCGCATTGGATTTTTTTTGGCCAAACGTCAAATAAAAAGAACGAGTATTTGGACGACCACATTAATAATTTTTGTGATGTTCTTTACCTTTATAAATCTGGTGGTTATTAGCGGTATTTTGGTTGGATTAATTCAGGGCGCGGTAGATGCAGTACATGTTAAATATACAGGAGATGTTTTTATTTCTAATTTAAGCAACGAAAAATATATTGAAAATAGTTCTCAGGTAATTGACATAGTAAAATCCTTGCCGGAAGTAGATAGTTATTCAGCTCGATACGTGGAACCTGGCGTTTTAGAAGCAAATTATAAAACACGCACGAACGACAAAGAAAAAAGAAACACCGCGGCAACATCAATCATGGGCATAGATCCGATTGCCGAAAACAACTTAACCAATTTTTCAAAATATGTGATTGAGGGACAGTATCTTTCTCCGGGAGACTACGATCAAATATTGATTGGTGCTTTTCTTGATAAAAAATATATGGATGTCGATTATCCCGGGTTTACGCCGCTTGAAAATGTACAACCGGGAACGAAAGTTAGAATAAGTGTTGGAGGATCAACTCGAGAAGTTACCATTAAGGGGATAATAAAAGCAAAAGTGGACCAACTAGATATGGGTGCCTTTATGGTGGATACTCAATTGCGTAGTATGATCGGTCGGAACGATAATAATGTTGATGAAATTGCCATCAAACTAAAACCCGGTACGAACCCGACCCTTATCAGAGATATTTTAAAACAAAATGGAGTAGGTGATGTTGCAAAAGTGCAAACTTTTGATGAAGCAATGCCCAAAATGATAAAAGATATGATAAAAACCTTTGGGTTACTTGGAAACATTCTTTCTTCTATCGGACTTGTAGTTGCTTCGATTACTGTGTTCATCGTAATTTTTATAAATGCAATTACTCGCAGAAAATTTATTGGGATTCTGAAAGGAATTGGTATCAATCAATACGCAATCGAAATATCATATATTTTTCAATCATCCTTCTACGCATTTTGTGGATCAGCGATAGGGTTAGTGTTTCTCTATGGTTTTTTGCAACCGTTTGTAACAGCGCATCCGATAAATTTCGTTTTTGCCGACGGCATTCTTGTCGCACCGCTTGGAGAGACTCTTTTCCGGGTTAGTCTTTTGGTCATTACCACTATTATCGCTGGCTTTATCCCTGCTCGTTTGGTCGTTCGTAAAAATACGCTAGATTCTATTTTGGGTAGAAATTAATTTTATGATTGAAGTAAAAAATTTAAAAAAATCATTTAAAGATGGGGAGAGGGAAATAGAAGTTCTGAAAGGAATAGATTTCACAGCGAAAAATGGGGAATTTGTCGCGATTATGGGACGTTCCGGTGCCGGGAAAAGCACCCTTCTTTATCAGATGAGTCTTTTGGATGAGCCAACAAGCGGAGAAATTTTTATTGATGAAAAAAACATGATGTCTCTTTCCGTGGATGAAAAAACATATTTTCGATTATCCAAGCTAGGATATGTGTTTCAAGATTACGCATTGTTGCCAGAATTAACCGCTCTCGAAAACGTCGCCTTGCCGCTTCTGATGCAAGGAGCATCGGAGAAAAAAGCATACGAAAAGGCAACAGAACATTTAATTTTAGTCGGTTTAGAAAATAGATTAAACAATCTATCGAGTCAACTCTCCGGAGGCGAACAACAGAGAGTAAGCATCGCGAGAGCAATCGCTCATGAACCAAAAATTTTATTTGCAGATGAGCCGACAGCGAATCTAGATAACGAATCTTCTCGTGCGATTATGGATATCTTTAAAAAATTGCATGCCGAAGGGCAGACCATCATAATGGTCACGCACGAATTGGAATATAGCAAATTTGCAGAGCGCATCGTACATTTAGACGATGGTAAAATTGTTTCTATTGAAAAAAGCAAGTAATATAAAAAGTTATCCACATTTTAAGACATTTTTTATTGTCTCTATTGTTGTTTTTGTCTTATAATATATAGGTGGTGGGGAGTTTATCTTCTCATCGGAAAATGAAATTTAATACAAAACAAAGATTCCGACACCTATTTTCTCTCAAAAAGGTCATTTATCTATTAATGATGTCTTTTTTCTTTCTTTTTCTGGTAAATTTTTCTGTTTTTGCCGCTACCGGAACTCCATCTCTACTTCATCATCAAGGAAGACTTCTTGATTCGTCGGGTAACCTTTTAGGTGGTTCTTCCGGTACAAATTATTGTTTTCGTTTTTCTTTATACGATAGTACGAGTGGCGGTACAAAGTTGTGGCCTTCCGGTACTCCGTCGAAAATGACAGTCAATGTGAAAAACGGAATATTAAACACCGACATCGGAGACGTGTCGGCTGGCGGAGATTTGTTGGATTTTGATTTTAATAGTACGGATGAAATTTATTTGAATGTTGATGTTGCAAATTCTGTAAGTGGGTCGTGCGCCGCAGTCAGTTCTTTTGAAACATTGAACCCACGTCAAAGAATTGT
>JBBIUG010000036.1:0-4959 GCA_037440325.1 Candidatus Nomurabacteria bacterium
GAGGGAGTAAAGCTTTCTCGTATCGTAGGACTCCAAAATGACCTGGCTCTATCCTTGGCCGCACACCCTATCCGTATCGAAGCTCCTATTCCGGGTAAATCTCTAGTGGGTATTGAGATTCCAAATAAATCAAAATCCATCGTCGGCCTTGCCACTCTTCTCTCCGACGAGAAATTTGCAAATTCTCCGAAGCCTCTCACTACCGCTTTAGGCCGCAACATTTCCGGACGCGCCGTCTTCGGCAATCTGGCAAAGATGCCACACATCTTGGTGGCAGGAACGACTGGCTCAGGAAAGTCCGTTACCATTCATTCCATGATTACTTCCCTCTTATACAGAAATGGACCGGATGATTTGAAATTTATATTGATTGATCCAAAGCGAGTGGAACTTACTCTTTATAACAATATTCCACATTTACTTACTCCGGTTATCACGGAAGCAAAAAAGACAATTTTGGCTCTGAAATGGGCAGCGAAAGAGATGGACAGACGCTACGATATCCTGGAAGCGGAATCCGTGCGAGATATCGAGTCCTACCATAACAATGTTTTCAGTAAAAATCCTAAGAAAATAAAGACTAATGGCGACGGTACAGAGGAAGAAGTAAATGCAGACCGCATGCCATATATCGTCATTATTATCGACGAATTGGCGGATATTATGAGCTCTTACCCGAGAGAACTCGAGGCCGCTATAGTGCGACTAGCGCAAATGTCTCGAGCAGTGGGTATCCACTTGATCCTTTCTACTCAACGCCCTGAAGTGAACGTTATTACCGGACTTATTAAAGCGAACATCCCTGCCCGCGTGGCCTTGAAAGTTTCCTCTCAAGTTGACTCACGAACTATTCTCGATACTGGCGGAGCGGAAAAGCTTCTGGGTGCGGGCGACATGCTCTATTCTTCCGGCGAAGCACAACCGGAACGTTTGCAGAGCGCATTTATCTCAGAAGGAGAAGTAAAAAAGGTAGTGAAATATTTAGCCGATGCTTACAAAGATGAAATTTCAGAAGAAATAAGTCTGTCCGCTGGATCCATCTCTGCAGATAAAAGTATTTTTGAAAGCTCTTTGGATGATGAAAATGATGATGATGACGAAATGTATGAAGAGGCTCGCGCTTGCGTCGTAGAAGCAGGCAAGGCTTCCACTTCTTATTTACAAAGAAAATTAAAACTCGGATATGCGCGAGCGGCACGTTTGATGGATAAGCTCGAAGAGCGTGGAGTTATCGGACCCGGAGACGGAGCGAAACCGAGAGAGGTTCTGGAAAAGATTGAACGCACAGAAACAGGAGAAAATGTAATTTAATAAAAAGAATTACTTTTATTCAGGTCCTCGGTTCTCTGGGTCCCCTACCCCAGCCAGACCATTCATAAAAGTAATTCTTTTTTAGAAAAATATAAATGAATCAAGATGCAAAAAAAATAGTGAAGATAGCCGGTTTTTCAATTTTTTTCATCTTGATTGTTGTTTATGCGCTTTTTGTTTCTAAAGATTTGCTTTTCGGAGTAAAAATCACGAATGTGAACCTGAAAGACGGGCTCGTTCTTTCGGGGAGTGTTTTTGAAATAACCGGCAATGCCAAAAACGCCATAAAATTAACCCTAAATGGTCGGGAAATCTCCATAAACGGACAAGGCGACTTCGACGAGACGATTGCTCTTCTTCCCGGATATAATATAATCAACATAAAAGCACGGGATAAATTTGGGCATACAGACGAAAAAAATTATAAGGTAATATATAAAGAATAATTATGGCAAAGAAAAAAGAAACAAAAACTGAAGGCGGATCATCAACCCTAAACGATACTTTAAAGGCAATTCAAACAAAATTCGGAGAAGGCTCAATTTTGAAATTCGGAGATTCACCGAAAGTAAACATCAGTGTAATCCCCACCGGCTCTATCGGTCTTGATATGGCACTCGGCATCGGCGGGATTCCACGAGGTAGAATTATTGAAATCTTTGGACCGGAATCATCCGGGAAAACTACTCTTTCTTTGCATATCGTGGCAGAGGCACAAAAACTCGGCGGAGTCTGCGCATACATAGATGCTGAACATGCGATGGATCCTGACTATACAAAAAAGCTCGGAGTAAATATAAATGAATTACTTATTTCTCAACCAGACAATGGAGAGCAGGCACTCGAAATAGTAGAAAGCCTCGTCCGCACCGGGAAGATAGACGTAGTAGTCGTAGATTCGGTAGCTGCCCTCACTCCAAAAGATGAAATCGAAGGAGACATGGGAGCATACCATGTCGGGAAACAAGCTCGCCTTATGTCCCAAGCTCTTCGCAAACTGACAGCCATCGTTGCCAGATCTAAAACTGTCGTTATCTTCATTAACCAAATCCGCATGCAAATCGGGGTAATGTTCGGCAATCCTGAAACAACTCCTGGAGGAAAAGCACTGAAATTTTATACTTCCGTGCGTCTTGATATAAGAAAAATTGCCCAGATAAAAAAGGGTGAGGAAGTTGTCGGTAGCAGAACTCGCGTAAAAGTGGTAAAAAACAAAGTCGCTGCTCCGTTCAAGCAAACAGAATTTGATATTATTTACAACGAAGGTATCTCGAAAGAGGGAGAAATAATGGCTCTCGGCGAGAAATTCAAAATCGTAGAAAAAACCGGTAATTCATATTTCTATACACCAGCCGGAGAAAAAGCGGAAAAAGTAAAACTAGGCGTAGGATATGACTCTACCCGCACTTTCCTTAAAGAAAATTCAAAAATATCTACTCAAATATTGAAAGAAATTCGTAAAAAATTCGCCGAAGAAGCATAAAATTGAAAAAAACGAAAGTTTTGCAGGGGTTTGGCGAGCGACGGCGAGCCAATTTCAGGATTTTTTAAGCTTCAAAAAATCCGTACCGGAAAAACTTTCGTTTTTTTATTATGTTCTAGGCTCTTTCTACGTATTCACCGGTTTCAGTGTTTACGCGGATAGTATCCCCTTCACTGATGAACATTGGGGCATTCAAGGTCGAGCCATTTTCAAGAGTAATGATTTTATTGCCTCCCTTGGAAGTGTCACCTCTCACAGCCGGCGGCGCTTCTTTTACTTTGAATTCCATTTTTATCGGTAAAGTAACTTTAATTATTTTTTCTTCGTCATCATCGTTGGTCCAGACTAATGCGGTGGCATTGCTGTTTTGTTTTAGAAACTTAGCAGCGGTGCCGATAAGCGCTTCATCCAATTTGAATCTGTTACTTTTGTCGTTCGGATCACAAAACCAATATTCTCCTCTATTCTCATACAAGAACATAACATCTCTTTTTTCTATATCTGCTTCATCTGCAGAATCTGCCACGTGAAAGGTGGCAGGAAAAACTTTCCCGGAAATCAAACTTCGGAGTTTCACTTGGTTTTGGGGTTTTCGCTGTTGAGTGCGAGCGACATGTGACTCTACCACTTCGCATGGCTCATCATCATGAATAATTATTTTCTTTTCGCGAATTTCGCTGTATTGAAGTTGTGACATAAATTTAAAAAATTAAAATTTTTTTATAAAAAAAAAGAATATTGTTTTTAGGGGGTTTCGAGGCTGTCCTGCCAAGAACTTCAGGATTTTTTAAGCTTCAAAAAATCCGTACCCTAAAAACAATATTCTTTGTAACTTATTTAACTACAAAAGGAAGCAAACCGAGAAATCTTGCGTGTTTGACGGCGGAGGTTAGGGCTCTTTGATTTTTAGAAGTTATCCCTGTGCGCTTGTGGCTTACTATTTTACCGTTTGGATTCAAAAACTTCTTTAGGATTTCGATATCCTTGTAGTCTATGTACTTTATATTGTTGGCTGAAAAATAATCTTGTTTCATAATTTTGTTTAAATAATAACTAAAATGGAATATCTTCTGGGTTAATGTCTTCTTCTGGATACTCTATCGCGTCTACGTCTCCTTCGGCTGCTGGTGCTTTTGAACCTGCACTTGTCGTCCCTCCACTAGGAGCGGCTCCGCCCTTTGGACCGAACTGGGTGCGATCCGCGACAATTTCGGTGCGATATTTCTTTTCTCCACTTGTTTTGTCGTCCCAACTCCTGGTCTGCATTCTTCCTTCAACCAAGATAGAACTTCCTTTTTTCATGTATTGAGCGACAGTTTCTGCTTGGCGTCCGAAAACTACAACATTGTGATAATCAGTTGATTCTTGGCGCGCTCCGTTCTTGTCTTTCCAGACACGATTGGTGGCAAGAGAAAACGTACAAACCTTGATGCCTGAAGGCAACGAACGAAGTTCTGGGTCGCGAGTAAGATTTCCTATAACAATTGCTTTGTTTAAATACATAATTATTTTTTATGCTTCCACTAACGCATCGATTTCCTTATCAATTTCTTCTTTGTTTATCGGAGTAGCTGTTTCGTTGCTCTCGCTTTTTTTCATCATTGGTCTGCGGTGTGTTTCTCCGCGAACAAATCTTTTAGTAGCAAGAGTGTTCTCTTTAACTGTTTTCAATATCAAAAATCGAATAAAGTTCGGATCAAGGTCAAGCTTCTTTTTTAATTCTAAAACCTTTTCCGAATCCATGGTGAACTTAACCCAACCAAAATAGGCTGTATTGAATTTATTGCGGACATTCGCTACGACTTTGGTCATCCCGTAGGCAAGATTTATCATCTTAGGCATTTCATCCGATATGGCTATGCCTCCCAACGAAGATACTAGCTCTTTTAGATTGCCGTATACTGCTGGTAAATTCTCTTCGGAAAGAGTAGGCACCAAAAGGTAGCCGACTTCATAAACCCTGGAATTCGTATCCATTTCCGCTTCGTTTTCGTTTTTTATTTCTGCTTCTGACATGGTTTTCATACTAACAAAAAGCCCTTAAAAAGTAAAGTCCTCTTGGATTTAGCGAGGTTAAATCTTAAAAATTCGCTTAACATTCTTTAAAATAGTGTCTTCCGCTTCGCTTTCAGATATATTTTTTATCTCGGCAATTTTTTTAACAA
>JBBIUG010000037.1:0-229 GCA_037440325.1 Candidatus Nomurabacteria bacterium
AGCTGACAGGTTTGCGAAATATTTAGTCATAGCAGCAATCGGATCAGGTCTTTTAGTATTTGTTATTTGGTATTTTATAGCCGGTTCAACATTTTTATTAGCACTCTCATTTGCTATTGCTACAGTGGTTATTGCTTGTCCGGATGCGCTTGGACTTGCAACTCCGACAGCTGTGGCTGTGGGTACTGGTTTGGGAGCAAAACATAATATTCTCATAAAAGATGCACCA
>JBBIUG010000037.1:241-537 GCA_037440325.1 Candidatus Nomurabacteria bacterium
TCAAAAATAGGAGCTGTCGTCTTGGATAAAACTGGTACGCTCACAGAAGGTAAACCAAAAGTAACGGATGTAGTCACTTTTAACGGATTTATAGAAAGAGACATTTTAAATTACGAAGCGAGCGTAGAAGCTGGATCTAACCATCCACTAGCTAAAGCGATTATGGAAAAAGCGGAGCAACAGGGTGCAGTGCCTCTTGAGTCAATTAGTAAATTTGAATCCATCGCTGGATATGGACTTAGGGCAGTAATTAATGGAAAAACAATTCTTGCGGGGAAAGAAAAACTTCTTACTGA
>JBBIUG010000037.1:606-4824 GCA_037440325.1 Candidatus Nomurabacteria bacterium
TGCTGTAGATAATAAATTAGCAGGAGTTGTGGCTGCTGCTGATACCATTAAAACTAATGCTAAAAAAGCCGTTGAAGAATTAAAACAACTCGGTATTGAAGTTGCCATGATTACGGGAGATCATAAAAAAGTAGCTGAAGCTGTCAGTCGTGAACTTAATATTGAAAGAGTTTTTGCTGAAGTGTTGCCTGAAGATAAAGAGAAGTATGTAAAGAAATTACAGGACGAGGGAAAGTTTACCGCAATGGTTGGGGATGGGGTGAATGACGCTCCAGCGCTTGCTCAATCAGATGTTGGTATTGCAATTGGTGCAGGTACAGATGTTGCTATAGAAACTGCAAAAGTTGTTTTAATGAAGTCAGATCCGCTCGATATACTTAGAGCTATAACACTAAGTAAAGCAACAGTTCGTAAAATGAAACAAAATCTTTTTTGGGCTTCAATTTACAATGTTCTTGCTATACCTATCGCTGGTGGAATTTTATATCCAGGTTTTGGTGTCATGCTTAGGCCGGAATTTGCAGCCCTTCTTATGAGTGTCTCATCAATTATAGTTGCGACGAATGCAGTATTATTAAGACGGGTTGAGAAGGATTTAATTGTTGTATAAAAAAGACCAGAGCACTCTGTCTATCTTCTTACTTAAATCTGCTATATAAATATAACCATTATGTTTTCGTATAGCGGTCCCCACTTCGTCCACTAAGTCGCGCTAGTGTATTACATTTGTGGTATACTTTTACCATGAAAAATCTGGTCATTTATTTTATAACTGGCGGATTGTTTACGACTCTTATCGTTTTTCTAGAAGAAAGCGGCCTTCGTTTGTGGTCTGGTCTCGCGGCGCTTATTCCGGTTTTTACTTTAGTTTCTTATGTTTTTATTGGTCATTCACAAGGAGGGTTGGCGGTAAGTGAACATGCAAAATTTGTTCTTTGGGGAACCATTGTTTCTTGGATACCTTACATGATTACTGTGATATACCTTGCGCCCAAAATCGGTCCAAATAAAGCAATCGCAGTTGGTATCATTGTCTTTTTTATCTTGGCCGCTGTTTTTGTCGCGGTAACTACTCACTATAATCTTTTTTCTTGACATTGTTTATCTATAGGTATATCATTCAAATATGCGTTTGAATGAGTTGGCGAAAATAATGCGAACAGCGGGGGAAGAAAACAGGCTAAAAATACTCTGTGTTATCTTTAGCAATAAAAAAATATGTGTATCTGACATAGCGAAAGAGCTTGGTTTGAGCGTGGCCATCGTTTCACACCATCTGCAAGTTATGTCCAAAGAAGGATTACTTAAAGCTGCCCGCAACGGGAAAAAAGTATGTTACGAGCTGCCCAAAGAAATTTTTGTCAAAGATTTAAAAAAGTTTATTTGCAAATATAAATAAATTATTAATTAATAAAATATATTATGAATAAAAAAAATAAGGTTATAATTTATTCAACTCCGACTTGTCCATATTGTGTTATGGCAAAAAACTATTTTAATCAGGCAGGCGTGGAGTATGAAGACATAAACGTGGCAGAAAATAGAGAAAAAGCAAAAGAGATGATAATCAAGAGCGGACAAAGAGGGGTGCCAGTAGTAGAAATAAACGAAGAACTTGTTTTGGGTTTTAGACCCGATGTTTTTGAGCAATTATTAGCCAAATAAAACATATGAAAATAATAAAAAATGAAAGTGTGTTAGATAGATTGATTAGAGTAATTTTATCGGGACTATTCTTTTTATTAGCATTTTTTTGGTTGGGCGGCGTCGCTAAGATTATATTTTATATTCTAGCCATAATAGCATTATTTACTGCAGTTACTGGGTTTTGTGCTTTATACAAAATATTAAAAATAAATACAAACAAAGAGCCCGAAAAGAAAACCTCCAAAGCAGTTGTGGGTGTTTTTATTGCATTGTTCATATCGGTATTAGTTGGTGGTAGTTATGCAAGTAATTTCTTTGCTAAGAAATTTTTTCTAGAGGATTACAATAATATGAATCAGTATTATAAACAAACTTTGTTTTATACTGGACAAGACAAAAGAGCTGAAGCACAAGATAATTACAGTAAGCTTGTAGGCGAATATGGAGTATTTCTAAATAAATATACAAAATACCACCCTTATGTTATTTCTCACGATGTGCAATTTGATAGTGATTTATCAAAAGTTTCAGATATTATTACTGGTTTGAAAGATAAAATAGATACTGGTGATCTTAAATCAGCGCATACAGATCTTGAACAAGTAAGACCAATATTTCAAGATTTATTAAAAAGAAATGGTTTTTCGATGTTAGCCATAACTCTTGTAGATTTTCACGATGCAATGGAAAAGATTATTACTGCATCTGACGCAAAAGATTCTGATCAAGTAATTGCGGTATATGGAGAAGTAGACAGCAAGCTAAAAGCCGTAGAAGAGGTTGCCAATGACGCTGAAATACAAGCAATTCGCCAAAAATTAGAAGAACTGTTGGTATTGGCTCAAAACAAAAAAATAGATGAGTTGTCAGCAAAAGCAGCAGAATTAAAAAGTGCTTTTGTAAAAGTTTATCTCAATAGGGGGTAAGGTTTATTGGCAAAGAAATTTTTTCTTTAAATCTGCTATATAAATATACCCACCATGCTCCCGTATTCTGGTTCCAACTTCGTTCACTAAGTCGCGCAGGAAATATTTAAAGAAATCGAAACGGCCGCCGTCCAGAAGGACGGCGGCAAACATTTATTTCACTTGTCTTGTTAGATAGACCATCGTCCAGAATATAATGTCGGCGATGATACTACCAGTCACAACGCCGACCTTGAAGCCCAGGAAGGAGGAACAAGCGCATAAAAGAAAGGGTCGAAGTAGAAAACTATCAAGTACTTCTGCACAGGCCATTTCTTTGAAGACAGCGTAAAAGGAGTCAAACAAACCCCCGATCTTGTTGTCTTCGTTTATGAAGAACCATCAGTGCCCAACACGGAACGACGTCTGCTGCCCAGACAATAAGCATCCCTGTTCCGTGGTTGATGTGAAGAGAGCCGATTGCGGCACCAGTGGTGGGACTAATAATGTTTCCCAGCAATTCGCAGTGTATCTCCGGTCTTTGTATTAAGGAAGAAAATATTCTTCCAGCCCCCCTCGATCTCATAGGACACCTCCTTTTGTAATTATAGCACCAGCCGAAGATAAATGAAGTTTCACATTTATTTTGATATAATGTATTTATGAAAAAATTTGATGTGAAAATACGCTTCAATGTTCTCAATTATCCAGAACTTCGAAGTGGAATGTCTGCAAAGATAACTGTTTATACTAATTAATAAAAAAATAGAAGAGAAGGAAGATAGAAAAAAAGGGTTCTAGCTTACGCAGGTGGATTCGGTTTTAGCTGGATTTTCATGGAATCTTTCTTCGATGATTGTTTTTCGTGTAATTCAGGCGATAGTTGGTTCGGCTGATTACCCGACGGTGATAGCCATCTTGGCTGTCACTTTCAAGGAGGGAAAAGAACGCGCGCAAGCGCTCGGGATATGGTCCTCTTCTTTTGCGGTGGCAGTGGTTTTCGGTCCATTTTTAGGTGGTCCGTTAATCGATACTTTTGGTTGACGTTCGGTATTTTTAGTGAATCTTCCGATAGGAATATTGGGGATAATTATGGCTATGCGTTTTATAAACGAATCGCGCGCGGAAAGTAAAACTAAATTTTTCGATTGATGGGGAGCTATTACTTTAGGGGGAATGCTTTCTTCTTTGGTTTTGGTTTTAGACAAAGGGTCTGATTGGGGATGGCTTTCTGTCAGCAGTCTCGTCTGTTATTTTTCTATTATTCTTTTTCTCGGACTTTTTATCAAAATTGAACACAAATCGCCGGAACCCATCGTTGATCTTAAATTTTTCAAAATTCCTGCTTTCGTAAACGCACTTCTAAACAACTTTGTCGTTTTTATGGGGATGATGGGTGGGGTGTATTTTTAATTCCGGTTTTTGCGTAAACCTTTCTAGGTAATACCGCGACAGAATCCGGATATCTTTTTATCCCAATGGCAGCCGCAATGATGATTGTCGCGCCGTTCGGAGGAATGCTTACTGGAAAAGTTCAATCAAAATACGTTATCTTCGCAAGTACCATCGTTGCCTCTTTTGGAATTTTTCTTTTACCATCCTTTTCCTAAAATTAAAAAAGGAACGAACGGACATAAAGGTGCACGTAGAATAGGGTGGTGGATGT
>JBBIUG010000038.1:0-4671 GCA_037440325.1 Candidatus Nomurabacteria bacterium
ACGATAAAGCAAATATTTATAAATACCAAAACGCGGGAGATTTTTTGATTACTAGCAAAAACGTAAAAGCACTAATAAAAAGTAAACTAAAATCTAAAATTCTTTTAGCAGATAAAAAAGAAGCAAAAAATTGGAAATTTGTTGTGCCGGGTGAGCACCAAAGACAGAATCTAGCCTATGCTGTTGAAGTTGCGAAACTCTTTAAAATCCCAATAAATAAGATTAAAAAAACAGTGGCGGGTTTTGAAGGAGTGGAGGGTCGTTTGCAGTTTTTGCGAAATTACAGAGGAATAAAAATTTATAACGACAACAATGCCACGACCCCGGAGGCAACTATTGCCGGCATAGAGGCGCTAAAGAGAGAAGGGAAGATAGTTTTAATGTGTGGCGGAGCGGATAAAAAGCTCGACCTGGATAATTTTGCAAGAGCTGTAAACAAAAATTGCAAAGCAGTTTCTTTCATACCTGGTACTGGTACGGACATTTTGTTAAAAAGCCATAAAATTAAAATTCCTTATAAAATTGGCAAAGATTTCAAAGATGTTATATTAAAAGGGTTGGAGTATTCAAAAAGTGGTGACATTATTTTGTTTTCTCCAGCCTTCGCGTCTTTCGGAATGTTTAATAATGAATATGAGAGAAACGATCTATTTGTGAAAATAATCAAAAAATTAAAATAATGGACCTTGATTTATCAAAAATTAAAAAAATATTTTTTATCGGAATCGGAGGGATAGGTATTTCGGCGTTAGCGAAGATGGCTATTGCGAAGGGGATAGAAGTAGTTGGAATAAATGACGAAGATAGCCCGAAAACATTAGATTCATTACGTGAAGTGGGAGCTGAGGTTTTTTTTCAAAAAGATTTTAAAAGTTTGCCCGAAGCTGATATGTATGTTTACAGCGATGCGTGGCTTTACCGCGGTCCAGAAATAATTGAAGAAGCAAAAAAAACAGGCAAACCAGTTCTAAATTATTTTGGAGCACTAGGCGAGTTTGCGAAAAATTATAAAGTGATAGCGATAGCCGGTACTCATGGAAAGACGACGACAACAGCGATGATCGCGGAGATTTTGATTGAAGCTGGTCTCGATCCCACGGTTATCGTCGGTTCGTTTATTAAAAAACTCGGAAGCAATTTCAGAAAAGGAGAAGGTGAATATATGGTAGCAGAAGCGGATGAATACAATAGACACTTTTTAAGCTTACACCCGTATCTTTCCCTTGTTTTGAATATTGAAGAAGATCATTTGGATTGTTATAAAGATTTAGCGGATATCCAGAACGCTTTTAATCAATTCCTTTCACAGAGCGAAAACAAAATTCTTGATTATTCGAAATATTTAGAAAAAGTTCCAAAACTTTTAGTTCCAGGAGAGCACAACAGGAAAGACGCAGCAGGGTCGCTTGCTGTCGTAGATTTTTTACGTGTAGATGAGAAGATTGCCATAAAAACGTTGGCAGAATTTACTGGTACCTGGCGAAGACTGGAAAAAAGGGGAGAAACAGTTCAGGGAACCATCATATACGACGACTATGCGCATCACCCGACAGAAATCAGAGCAAGCCTACAGGGATTAAGAGAATTGTATCCCAAAGGGGAAAAAAGGATTATCGTGTTGTTCCAGCCGCACCTCTATAGCAGAACCAGAGCGCTGTTTGTCGATTTTACGAAGTGTTTTGATACGGCAGACCAAATATTTCTTTTGCCAATATATTTTGCCAGGGAAGATAAGGATGTAAGCATTTCAAGCGAGAAGCTGGCCGAAGCAATAGATAAAACCGGCAAAAGCACTAGGCCGTTTCCAAGTTTTGAGGAGGCAGAGGCCTTTATAAAAGCATTAAATCTTGGGTCAAATGACATATTTGTCACTATGGGGGCGGGCGAGGCGTATAAAGTGGCGGATAAAGTTTTCAACATCTCTTAATTATTCAATTTTTAACTAAATTTGTCAATGTGGAACCATAAAAATATCCTTTAAAATAAGGATATTTTCAATTTGACACAGGTAAAATGTATGTCATAACTATTGACTTTTGTGGATGAAAATGCTACTATATAGGGGTATCCTTGTTGTATAGGCGAAAGCCTGTTAGATAAGGATTTTTTAGTCTTTAGTCAAAAACGGCTGAAGTGAACAGTAACGAAGTTGGCGGAGCAAATACCGCCCTAATATGAAAAACAACAATCTAATACGTTTTGTTCAATCTCTCATTCTATTACCAGTTATGACGTTTTCCTTCGGAAATGCTCATAGCATAGAGATTCCTCAGAATGGATTAGCTTTAAAACTAAATACTACAGTAGCTGGAGCACTGGCTTTTAACCAAGCCATTGATCCAGAAACTGAAATCTTGAAAGCGAAAGCAGAGGCCATCGATACCTTTTTTAGAGAGCACAACATGCCGCTTGAAGGTACTGGGGCAAAAATGGTAGAGGAAGCCAAGGAAAACGGACTTGACTGGCGTCTTTTGCCGGCCATCGCTGCTCGTGAGTCTACTGGTGGTAGACATGAATGTAAAAGAGTTCCGAACAACGCCTTTGGGTGGGGTTCTTGCAAGATCGGATTTAAATCAAATGAAGAGGCTATCGAAGTAGTAGCAAAGAACTTAGGTGGAAACAATCCTAAGACCGCCATGCACTACGATGAAAAAACCACTAAGGGAATTCTACAAGCCTACAATCCTCCGTCTGTGGTTAAAAAATATGCCGAACAGGTTATATCTATAATGGATGATATCGGAGAAGCGGACGCAACTATACCCACAACTCCTGTAACTCCTGCTACCACTACCTAAATAATAAGAATCAAAAAATCCCGCCATAAGCGGGATTTTTTGAGGGGCAATTATTTTTCCAAGTAAATGAGAGTCATTTTTTGGTCTTTGGGTTCAAAGAGAGTTATTTGGAAGTTGTATTTTTTGCCAAGTTCTAGCTTTTCACGAAGCTTCGCTTCAGAAGGGAAGGTGGAATTGTGGACAAGTCCAGCCATGCCTTCTTTGATAGATACTAGAGCGCCGTGTTTGTTGTGCTTAATGACTACGCCTTCAATTATGTCTCCTTTCTTCAATTTCCCTTCGAATTCTTTCCAAGGATTTTCCTTGAGAGCTTTGATGGAAAGAGAAATTTTGCCGTCTTTGATCTCGATAACTTTTGCTTTTACTTTATCGCCAACTTTGAACATATTGCGAGGATCTTCTACAAGGCCCCAGTCAAGTTCGGAGATGTGTACAAGTCCTTCCAATCCATCTTCTAGCTTCAAGAACACTCCGAAATCAACTATGCCGGCAACAGTGCAATCCAAATTGTCCCCGATGGTGTATTTGCTCAAGATTTCTTTTTTCTCATCCGGATTGTTGTCTTTTTCAGAGAAAATAAGCTTTCCTTCTTTTGGCAGAGTAGAAATAATCATCACGGAGATATGCTCACCGATGAGTTTCTTCAATTCTTTCAAAATTTTATCCTTATCGGAATCCAAGACACGAGGATAATGATCGGCTTTGAGCTGGGAAGCGGGCAAGAACCCTTGAATCCCTTGCCATTCCAAGATCAATCCTCCCTTGTTCGCATCTTTTACTTCGAGGTTGAGAATAATTTTTCCCTTGATAGCTTTTTCCGCCTCGTTCCAAGCAAGCGCCTGTTTAGCTTCTTTTAAGGAAAGCTCCGTATAACCATCTTCGTTTTCAGCATCAACGACTTTTGCCTTGATGATGTCGCCAAGACTGATTTTATTTATTACATCTTTTGCGTTAATAAATTCTCGGCCATAAATAATACCTGTGCCAAAGGGCGCCAAATCTACGTAGACTGAAGATTTTTCTACTAAAATTACCGGTCCCTCTACGAGAGAATCTACGGCTGGTTTATTCACACTGCGTTCAACGATAGAACTTAAAACTAGGTTTTCTTCTACCGGAATTACTTCGTCTTTTTTCATAAATTAATTAAAAAATCCGCCTGAAAGCGGATATAAGGCTTAGGTTCCGCTAGGCGGGGTTACCCTAAATCCATGCTTTTAATAAAAATTCAATTATACAAATACACTAGCACAAATCCACAAAAATGCAAATTTTTACACGTTTTTTATTTTTCTTTTTGAAATTATTCTGCTATAATATAAGTAATGATAATAACGTATTTCGGAAAACAGTTTTTCAAGATTCAGCAGGGGGATTTAGCCCTTGCTTTTAATCCTGTTAGCAAAGGTTCCAAAACAGGCATCACTGCCCATTTTGGTACGGACATTGCTCTCCAGACTATCAATCACCCAGATTATAATGGGATAGAACAACTCTCACACGGAGAACGAGAGCCTTTTGTTATTGTCGGTCCTGGGGATTATGAAATAAAAGAAATTTTTATCAAAGGCGTTTTGTCGGAAGCAGATATCGCCGGGAAAAAATATGTAAATACAATTTATTTATTCACCTTGGATAACATCAACATTGCTTTCTTGGGCGCGCTAGGGAACTCTGAATTGTCAAAAGACACTAGAGAAGCGATAAACAGTCCGGATATTCTTTTCATTCCGGTTGGTGGGAAGGGAGTGCTTGATGCAAAAAGTGCCGCAAAGCTAGCCTCATCTTTTGAGCCGCGTTTAATAATTCCGATGGACTATGATAATACCACTCTAAAAGCTTTTTTGAAAGAAATGGGAGAAGAGAAAGCGGA
>JBBIUG010000039.1:0-4615 GCA_037440325.1 Candidatus Nomurabacteria bacterium
AGTATCGGTGTTGCTAGTTACATCTAGGCCGGATGATGTGGCAGCTGATTTCATAGCTGCTGACATTTGTGGATTACTAAATAAAGCATCACAGTTTGCTGGATCTGTTGTCCCATTTACATGAACCGTACAACTAACGCTCTGACCATAAGTATTATTATCATCATAATATAAAGCCGCCTGCGCACGCATATTTGCCAAATTTGCTTTGATCGCTGCATCTACTCCCCTTGCACGAGCAGTATTTAGTGATGCCAAAACAACAGAAGCCAAAATACCGATAATGGCCACAACTACCAAGAGTTCTATCAACGTAAAACCTTTTTTAAATATTTCTTTATTTCTCATAAAAATATATTAACATAATAAACTTAACTTATTATATCATATACATAAAAACAAAAACCATCCTTAATGGATGGTTTTTGCGTAAACTTGATTTCTCTTAAACAATTATGGGCAAACAGTAATTGCTCCAACCGGTTTTGTTATTTGTTTTGAGGCTCCAGTGTTATCTACGCACCATGCATCAGTTGTTGTTCCCTTAAGACCAGCCCAAGCAACCCATCCTCCTGAAACACTCGCACAGGCCCCACCGTTTCCTCCTGCTGTTGTCGCAGCTGTTTGTGCTTGTGATATTTGGGTGTTAGTACAAACGTTTGCATAATTACTATCAGTATCATATACAAGTTCTGCTTGAGCTCTCATGTTTGCCAAGTTAGCCTTAACCGCCGCGTCAGCGCCCTTTGCACGAGCAGTATTTAGTGACGCCAAAACGACAGACGCCAAAATACCGATGATGGCCACAACCACCAAGAGTTCTATCAACGTAAAACCTTTTTTAAAATTCTTCATAATTAAATTCTAATTATTAATAATAACTTATAATATCGCCCGCCGGGCGCCCGTTAATAAAAACGGAATTTTCGACTTATTTATACCCTTATTATATCATACAGAAAAATATCTGTGTGCAATAAAGTTATCCACACTAAACACTAACTGATATTACCCGCCATGTTGTAAATAGGCATAAGCACCGAGACTAGCAGTATTCCCACCCCGAGGCCTAAAACCACAATCATCACCGGCTCGATCAAGCCTACAAGGGTATCCACCGCATCATCCACCTCTCTTTTATAAAAATTAGTGAGTGTCTTTAAGATATTACCTAGAGAACCCGTCTCCTCCCCCACCTGCACCATCTGAATGGTAATCGGCGGGATATATTCGGAATGTTTCTCGAAAGCTGCAGAAAGAGTCAGTCCTGACTTTACTCCTTCAGCCACTTCCTTCAAAAGATCTTTATATATATGACTGCCCACCGTATCTGAAGTAATGTCTATAGAGCGCACGATCGGCACTCCGGAAGTAAGCATCGTGTCTAGGTTGTCCGTTATTCTAGAGAGATAAAGTTTCCTGTATAAATTACCGATGGCTGGCACGGCAAGTTTTAATTTATCAAGATATATTTTCCCTTTTTCTGTAGTAGACATCCGCCAAATCCAAACAGCAACCAGAACTAAAAAGATTAAAAAGAAAAATCCATAATTAACAAACATGTCCGAAACAAAAATTATAACTCTGGTAAATACTGGGATTGCTTGCCCGGAATCTTTAAGGATGATAGCAAGTTTCGGGATTACTACCACGAACATTAAGGTCATCACCACAAAAAATGTAACTATCACAAAAGCAGGATAGATGAGCGCGTTTCTGGTCTTGGAAGTAAGGGCGTATTGTCTATCTAGATAATCCGCCAGGTGCAGAAAGGTTTGGTTGAGCTTTCCTGTTTCTTCTCCTACCTTCACCATATTTATATAAAAATCAGAAAATACATCTGGATGTCGAGCGAGGGAGCCAGAGATAGATACTCCCGACTGAAGATCTTCAGTAACCTTAACAAGTTTTGAGCCCAATAATTTATTTTCGGTATTAGCTGAAAGCATTGTGAAGGCCTTGAGCGCTGAAACTTGTGCTTCAAACAGTGTAGATATCTGGCGAGAAAGAATCACCACGTCTTTCGGCTTTACTCTTTCAAAAAAAGAAATATTTAAAATTGATTTTTTCTCTCCTTGCTCATTGATAGAGATAATAACTAGCCCGCGGCGCTGAAGAGCAGAAATCGCCATGTCGCGATTCGGCGCATCGATCTCCCCTTCTTTGTTTATTCCTTTGTCATCTACGGACTTATATTTAAATAACATATTGTATATTAGGTTAAACGCTCTAGGCCTTTCGGATTAAGCGAATATTGATAAGCATTTTCGATGGAAATCTCTCCTGTGCGCACAAGCTCAAGCAGAGAGTGGTTTAGATCTACCATACCTTGCTCCGAGCCCGTCTCTATCACCACGTCTATTTCGTGCGTACGTTTTTCCCGAATCAAATTCGCTACTGCATTGTTATTCAAAAGAAGTTCATAGGCTGGTATAAGTCCACCAGCAATCCTCGGAACCAATCTTTGGGAAAAAATACCGAGAAGTGATGACGCGAGCTGTGTACGTATTTGGTCTTGTTGTTCTCCGGGGAAAGAATCAATTATTCTATCAATTGTTTGCGAAGCGTTGTTCGTATGCAAAGTAGAAAGCACCAAGTGCCCCGTCTCCGCCGCCGTTACCGCTGTGGCAATGGTTTCTGGAGTACGCATCTCACCCACCATGATAACATTCACGTCCTCGCGAAAAACCGACTTGAGGGCTGCATGAAAATCTTTTGTGTCTATACCGACTTCGCGCTGACTAATGATGGATTTATTCGGAACATAGACGTGCTCAATAGGGTCTTCGATGGTTATAATATTGCGCGCTTGTTCATTGTTGATGACATTAATCATCGCAGAGAGAGTGGTCGATTTACCCTGGCCGACAGGGCCTACCACCAGGAAGAACCCTTGTTTCTTTCTCGCCATTTCAGACAAAATCGGCGGTAAATTCAGATCTTCTACGCTTTGTACTTTCGGGACCAAGCGGAAAACCATATTAATCAAACCTTTTTGGAAAAAAGCGTTTCCACGCAACCTCGCTTCACCCTTAAAATCATACGAGAAATCAGCTTCTTGTTCTTCTTTAAATTTATCGATTTTTGATTTTTCTAAAAGAACCCCCAGGAATCCGAGCATGTCTTCTTTTGTTAATACTGCATGTTTGGTCAAAAAAATAAGTTCTCCGGATACACGGACCACTGGCATTCTCCCGGCACCTAGGTGCAGGTCAGAGCCATCTTCGTGGATGACGGTCAAAATGAGTTCTTCAAGTTCTTTTTTGTAATCCATATTTTTAAAAAATTTTATTTTTGTGAAGTTGTTTTCTTTTCCAAAATCTTCACCACCTGATCAATAACTTCTGCTGGAGTAAAATTGGCTTTTACGATATAACCAGCAACTCCTAACTTGTTTCCTTCTTCTATGTCTTTCGGTTCACTCTTGTTGGACAGAATTATTTTAACACAATCAGGACACAAATTTTGTTTATTTATTTCTTCTAGTGTTTTGAAGCCATCCATTTCCGGCATAATTATATCGATCAAAAGAATATCCGGCATTAATCCCCCTTTCAACTTTTCCAGGGCAAGAAGACCATTTTCTACAGTATGAACTTCAAAATTGTTTTGGCTAAATTTAAGCGCATACATGTCTAAAAGAAAACTGTCATCGTCTACTATTAAAATTTTCTTTTTTTCTATGTCCATATAATTTATTACCCTAAGGTTAATAATCTCAATTATACTACTAAACAGCCCCAAACAGAATACCCCCTCTACAATCTTTATTCGTTTTCATTGCTGAAATTGTATACTTCGGAGAAAGGGATTACACCATTTATAGCCTTTAACATGGCGTCTTCTTTCATCACGAGCATGCCTTTACCGCGTGCCAGTTTGTAAATTGCCACATTTGTAGGATTTTTCAATATTACGTTTTGCATTTCCCTGTCCACCTTAAACATTTCAAAAACCGCGATGCGCCCTCGCGTGCCAGAAGGACATTCCGGAGATGGAACGGTGTCATACATCTTATCTCCTATTTTTATCTTAAATTCTTCCGGCAAATCTTTCATTTGCTCTTCTATTTGTGTTTTCACGCTTGGATCCATAGGAACTTCTTTGCGAGAAGAAGGATAAGTCATTCTGGCCAGACGTTGGGCGATAGAGACAATCAAGGTTGGTGCAATTAAATACGGATCAACTCCCATGTCCACTAAACGTGGAACAGCACCGATAGCATTGTTGGTGTGCAAAGTAGAAAGCACCAAGTGTCCCGTGAGAGCGGCCTGAATAGCGAGCTGCGCTGTTTCTTTATCTCGAATTTCTCCGACCATTATGATGTCTGGATCTTGACGAAGGATGGAGCGAAGTCCGGAGGCAAATGTGTAACCTATCTCCGGCATCATTTGGGATTGGTTGATGTCCGGCATATGATACTCGACTGGATCTTCCAGAGAAACAATGTTGCTTTTCTCTTTGTCGAGCTCATTCATCATTGAATATAAGGTAGTGGATTTTCCGGAGCCAGTAGGACCGGTTATCAAAATAAGCCCGTAGGGTTTTTTGATTGCCTCTTTGATAATATTTAAATTAATTTCTGACAAACCTAATTGGTCGAGTGGCTTGACTC
>JBBIUG010000040.1:0-4496 GCA_037440325.1 Candidatus Nomurabacteria bacterium
GGTGGATTAGTAGGGAGGTGAGGGTGTAGAAAAAAATATAAAAAAATGGACCGAGCTGCGTGCTGCAGACCGGTCCAGGATGACCTGGAAGCTTCTCTAGTGAGTACACGGGGAGGTTGCCGTGTTTTTTGTGTCGCTCACGCGAGAAACCCGACGCGAAACGTCAGAGGTGTTGCGAGGGACGGGTTCGTTGCCCGCTAAACCTGAGGCGCGTCGCTTCCAAGTCGATATGCATATATTAACAACAAAACATAAAAAAGTCAAATGGGTGTGCGATATTTAGTAATTTACCCTACTGGTGCGCGATACAGGGTTCGAACCTGTGACCTTGTCTACGTCAAAGACACGCTCTACCAACTGAGCTAACCGCGCAAAAGTAGAATCAGTAAAGAATCCTACTTTTATGATATTACATCTTGGCTTGTATTCTTTCAAGCGCCAAAATGAAAGCCCCCATACGCAGATAAGTTTTATTTTCTTTTGCCTTGGCAAATATTTTTTGAGCCGCATCGTTCATCATGGGCAGAAGTTTGTCGTTTACTTCCTTTTCTGTCCAAACTTCATTTTTTAAATTTTGGTTCCATTCAAAATATGAGACGGTTACACCTCCGGAATTAGCCAAAACATCTGGTATTACTGGTATATTTTTCTTAAATATAATTTCATCTGCTTCAGGAGTAATCGGACCGTTGGCCAGTTCTAGGATGGCCTTCGCCTTGATTTTGTCAGCATTTGCGTTTGTTATGACGTTCTCAAAAGCGGCTGGCACCAAAAGGTCACAAGATAACTCCAATAATTCTTCATTCGTGATATTTTTTGCTCCTGGAAAATCTTTTAAAGAGCCAGTTTGTTTCTTGTGTGCTTCAACTTCTCCTAGATTAAGCCCGTCTTCTTTTACGATTGCGCTCTTGGAATCGGAAACGGCGATAACCGTATGTCCATTCTCAGCGAAAATTCTAGCGGCGTTACTTCCTACGTTGCCGAAACCCTGGATTGCGACTTTACATTTTTCTGGAAGCCCAACTTGTGCGCGCAATGAATCAAAAACATAAAATCCGCCCAAGCCCGTCGCTGGTCCTCGTCCCGCCGAACCGCCTTTGTCTATTGGTTTACCTGTGAAAGTTGCCCTGGTTTTGTCACCGGTAATTTTTTCAAACTCATCTGACATCCAGGCCATTATCTCTGGAGTAGTATTCACGTCTGGGGCAGGGACATCTTTGTGCGGTCCCAAGACATCAGATAATTTCTGTACCCATCCACGAGATAATCTTTCAAGTTCTCCTTTTGATAACTCTCTTGGCTCTACGGTAATGCCACCCTTGCCCCCGCCCATCGGAATACCAGCTACAGCGCATTTAATCGTCATCCAAAAAGCTAACGCTTTGACTTCGTTTATTTCTGTATCATGGTGGTATCGGATTCCACCCTTGTAGGGCCCAAGAGTATCGTTATATTCTACTCGATAGCCTTCATAAATTTTTAATGAACCGTTGTCCATTTTAACCGGTATTGAAAATCTGATGTCTCTGTCTGGTTGTCTAAAACGAGTGATAAATTCATCACCGAAATTCTTAATTTTTGCGACCTTGTCTAACTGCGCCATTGCGTTTTGGAATGGATTTTGCATGTGTTTTACATATTTAAATAATAATGATTTATATTTTACTCTTAAGTATAGAAATGCGCTATTAATTCTTTATGAAGACAGGTTTTTTGCAGTTTTGCAAGTATTTCTCTAATAAAGCTTTACAAATTAGCAAAAATCTTTATATTAAAATATATGAATCAAAAAATCATGGCAAATGTGGGCAAGCGCTCAGCCGATTATGAACTGCTTAAAAAAATGGTGGAAGCGGGAGTAGAGATTTTCCGACTGAATTTCTCGCATGCGAGCGACGAACAACTTATTGAACTTAAAAAACATGTTCAAAAAATTAATGCAGAAACGGGAAAAGAGATAAAAATCCTGCAAGACCTTTGTGGTCCGAGAATCAGAGTGGGAATTTTGCCGGAAGATGTAGATATGGTAGAAGAAGAAGTATATTCTTTTTCATATGGCAGCTGTGATTTAGAAAATAAATGTATTCCCATAGACACCAAAGAATTGATAAAAGATGTTAAAGTGGGGCATCCGTTTTATTTAGTAAACGGAGCGATAGAAATGACCGTAACGGAAATCAAAGATAATAAAATTTATGCCAAGGTGGAAAGAGGCGGTTATTTATCTTCAAAAAAGGGGATAAATGTACCCGAGACCAGGCTCTCAGGAGGTGGCCTTACAAAGAAAGACGAGGAGGACGCGGCTTCTGGAAGAGAGCAGGGGGTAGACTACGTTGGACTTTCTTTTGCGCAAAGCGCGGAAGATGTGAAAAGGTTGAGAGAGGTTATTGGCCCAGAGATAAAAATAATTGCCAAAATAGAAAGTGCGATAGCTGTCGAGGTCATAGATGAAATTATTCAAGAAGCGGATGGTATCATGATTGCTCGCGGAGACCTGGGAATAGAAATGCCTCTTGAGGAGTTACCAATTCTACAGAAAGAACTTATTCGTCACGCGCACTGGCACAATAAGCCAGCCATTGTGGCCACGCAAATAATGATGTCTATGGTAGAAAAACCCCACCCAACTTATGCTGAAGTAACGGATGTAGCCAATGCGGTTTTTGACGGAGCCGATGTTTTAATGTTGTCGGATGAAACTGCAGTAGGGAAATACCCACTTGAATGTATCCGTACCGTGAAAAAGATTATTGATAAAACAGACGAATATTTCAATAAAACTAATTACTGGAAGTAATTTTTTCTAATACTTTTGGCACTTTCTTAAAATCCTCCATTAGAACTTCACGCATGGATCCATTGTAGAGAGCGGCGGCGGGGTGGTAAAGTGGGAAAAAATATTTTGTGGACATACCCTTGAATTGTTTAATTAAAAGTTTTCCGTGCGCGTTTGATATTTGTAAATCTGGAAAAAAATTATTCATAGAGTGGCGACCTAAAAAAATAATAAGCTTCGGCGAAATAATTTTGAGTTCCTCTAAAAGCCAATCTCTGCAGGCGGCTTTTTCGTCCGGTAGGGGGTCGCGATTATTCGGAGGACGATACTTTACAATATTGGTGATATAGATATTTTCTCTTTTTAAGTTTATCTCTCCTAGCATTTCATTTAAAAATTTACCGGCTGCTCCAACGAATGGTTCTCCTTGTTTGTCTTCCGAACGTCCTGGCGCTTCGCCGATAAAAACAATTTCTGCTTCCGGATTGCCCACTCCAGGGACCGCTTGTGTTGCTGTTTTTTTGAGTTCACATGTACATTCCTTCGTCCATTTTTCATGAGTTTTTTTTAATTTTTCCTGTTTGTCCATATGAAAAGATTATACGGAATAGGAATGTTTTTAACAAATAAAGTCTGCTTGACCAAACTTTTTTTGTGTGATAAAAAATATTTGGAGGTGCACGATGGCATTACAAGGCCTAAGATTCAAGATCCTCAAAGACGGTTCAAACGGCGCGCTCAATTTCTGGTGTGTCGTAGAGCAGGTCTCGCGGTTGACTCAGAAAGAAGTCATGGTGATTGATTCTGGGGAGCACGTTGTGTTCCTAGTTGGTGGTTCTTTTACCGCTGACGTCGGCGTGCTTGCCCTCGGTGGAATTTCCATCGAACTTGTGTGAGTTATCAACTTACGGCCCCGGTCGCGAAAGCGCCCGGGGCCTTACCTATTTTGCATTTCGGTAAAAAAATGTTATTATATTTATGTTTTTTGGCCCTATCGTCTAACCGATTAGAACATAGCGGACATCGGCTTATAAAAGCCGAGGAAATGTTTATCGAAAAATTAATAATGTTTTTATAATATGGCCCTATCGTCTAACGGTTAGGACATCGGCTTTTCAAGCCGGTAATCCGGGTTCGATTCCCGGTAGGGTCACATGGAAAAAAGGAGATTCTTAAATGTTCATCCTGATGTACTCAAGCTCGGTATCGTCAGTTTTTTGACTGACATAAGCTCCGAATCTATTTTTTCGGTTTTTTCAATATTTTTCACCGTAATGATTGGGGCCCCGGCTTCGCTTCTTGGCATAATCGAAGGTTTTTCAGATTTCTCTGCTTCTTCTCTGGATTATTTTGCAGGTTGGCTTTCAGACAAAACAGGCAAGAGAAAATCATTAGCTCTCACTGGTTATGGTTTTTCGACCATAGCAAAGATAATGTTGCTTTTGGGTAGTTCTGTAACTACTCTTGCTTCATTTAGAATAATAGAACGTTTAGGGAAAAGTTTTCGTGGTCCGCCAAGAGATGCCTGGCTCTCCGCGGTTGCGGAAGAATCAAACAGAGGATATGCATTTGGTTTGCATAAGGCGATGGACAAAGCAGGAGCAATTTTCGGACCACTTGTCGCGTATTTTTTGCTTTTAGGTTTAGGCCAAAAGATGAATACATTTCATATAATATTTATTATTGCGATTGTCGGAGCCATGATTTCAGTATTAGTTCT
>JBBIUG010000041.1:0-3984 GCA_037440325.1 Candidatus Nomurabacteria bacterium
GGCTGTCACCGGCGGTGGCGGAGGTACTGCACCCACCACTCCGACATGTAGTGCTTCACAGATATTAGTAGATAATGTTTGCGTAGATCCCCTGGGCAGTGGTTCGTCTGGTGTGGCAACTGACGTTACTGCTCCAACCCCTCCTGTTTGTACTCCGCCTCAGACCTTGATGGACAATACTTGTGTTGACCCTGCGCAGCCCGCGCCGATTCCGGTAGCTGGCGATATTCCTCCTACTCCAACACCATAATCCCAAAATAAATTTCTACGCACAGGGTATCTGTTTTGAAGCATTATTTTTTGCTATACTCTTTCTATGGACATAAAAGGCGTTGAAAACCTCGCTGATTTGGCGAGAATTGAATTATCTCTCGACGAAAAGGTTGCAATCCTGAAAGACATGGAAGGCATTTTGGACTATGTAAAACAAATCGAAAAAATAGAGGTAAAAGAGGCTCACCCAGTATATCTTCAAAAAAATGTATGGCGAGAAGACAAATCGGAGCCCCGCGAATTTTCCAAAGAATTAATTATTGATCAATTTCCTGACAAGCAAGATAATTTTTTGAAAGTTAAGAAGATACTGTAATGATTGATTTAAAAAATCTTACAATTGAAAAAGCGCACGAAGCTCTTTCCCGAGGAGATTTTACCTGCCGAGGATTAGCGGAGGCGTACTTAAAAGTTATTTCAGAAAAAAATAAAGAAATAAATGCATATCTTGAAATTTATTCTGATATTTTCACACAAGCGGATGAAGCACAGAAAAAATTCACAGATGGTACAGCAACAATTTTAACCGGGATTCCTTTTGCGATTAAAGATAATATTTTGGTTGAAGGAAGAACTGCGTCAGCAGCTTCAAAAATTTTAGAAAATTACAAAGCATCTTACGATGCCACGGTTATCAAGGATTTGAAAAAAGCCGGAGCTGTATTGTTGGGGAGAACCAACATGGACGAATTTGCCATGGGTTCCTCCACCCAAACTTCTGCTTTTGGGGTAACAAGAAACCCAATTGACCTCGAAAGAGTGCCGGGAGGTTCTTCGGGTGGCTCCGCAGCTGCACTCGCAGGAGATATGGCCTTGGCTGCTCTCGGAACGGAAACTTGTGGATCGGTCAGAGAGCCGGCTGCATTTTGTGGACTAGTAGGGCTCAAACCCACCTATGGTGCAGTTTCAAGACAGGGAATTATTGCAATGGGAAACTCGTTAGACCAAGTTTCTCCATTTGGAAAAAGTGTGCGAGACACAGAAATAATTTTTACTACATTGTCGAGATATGACACGGAAGACAGTACTTCGGTTCGAGAAGAATTACGAGATAAATTGCGAACACGAAACAAAAAAGACAAAAGAATCGGCGTGCCGTGGCATTTGTTCAAGGAAGGAGTGGCTACTGAAGTATCGGATAATTTTAAAGAATCAATAGAAAAACTTAAAAAAATCGGATATGAAATAGTAGATATAGAGCTTCCATTTTCTAAATATTCTCTAGCCGCGTATTACATAATCATGCCGGCAGAAGTTTCTACTAACCTGTCGCGTTTCGACGGCATCAGATATGGCCTAAGTGAAAAAGGAGAGAATTTAAAAGAAGTCTACATGAAAAGTCGTGGTAAAGGTTTCGGCAAGGAAGTTCGTCGTAGAATTTTACTTGGAACTTATGTGCTTTCACACGGATACTATGACGCCTATTACAACAAAGCGATAAAAGTCAGGGAGGAAATAAAAGAAGAAATTCTAAAAGCTTTTGAAAAGGTTGATTATATTTTAACTCCAACGACTCCAACAACTGCTTTCAAAATCGGAGAAAAAATGGATGACCCGGTCGCGATGTATCTAAACGACATTTTTTCCGCTCCGGCGAATCTAGCCGGAGTACCTTCTCTCGCTCTACCTTCCGGATTCTCGACGAACGGATTGCCGTTCTCTATTCAGTTCATGGCGCCACATTTTTGTGAAGATGCACTTTTTGAAGTAGGCAAAAAATTTGAAGAGGCAAGAGGAAAATAATATTGTGTTATAATTTTATTTATGGACATCTTTTCATTTCTCAACTCCAAGTATGTAGATCCAAACTATTTGTTCGGCAGTGGGTTCGGAGTTATCAGTGACTTTTTTAATTTTATTACTAGCGGACAATTTGCAATCTTTTGGAATTCTTTTCTTTCTTTTTTAGCCATCTTTTTTTTGATAATGATTTCTTATACTACGGTGCGAATGTTTGAAATCAGAAAAAAAGAAAAAGCTCATTTGGAACAGGAGATAGAAGCATATGCGCACAATAAAGTTGAGTATGAAAAAAGGTTGCACGAGCAAGCGGGCGGTTCAAAAAATGAACATTGGGGAAAGGTCTTGGGGTATCTTTTTTCACAGCATTCTAGTGATTGGAAGCTTGCGATTATTGAAGCAGATTCTATGTTGGACGGTCTTATGGATCAGCTGGGTTTTAAAGGAGAAACCCTGGGAGATAAATTAAAATTGGCCAATCAGGAAAATTTCCCATATTTAACCATCGCCTGGGAAGTGCATACTATTAGAAATAGAATTGCACATGAAGGATTGGCTTTTGAACTTTCGCAACATGAAGCAAAAAGAGTGATAACCCTATATGAAGAAATTTTCCATCCTTATGGTTATATTTAAATAGTTTATTTGCTTTTTGGCGTATTTGATGTAAAATTGAGAAGTGCCCTAAGAGGCATTTTTTAATGAATTTTGTATATAGCGGGGTAGAGAAGAGGCATCTCGTAAGGCTCATAACCTTAAGACCCACGTTCGATTCGTGGCCCCGCAACAATCCGGCCAGGTGACATGGCTAATGTCTCGTTGTCGGAAACAAAAGTCGATGTAGCTCAGGTAGTTAGAGCATCTCACTCATAAAGAGAAGGTCGCAGGTGCAAATCCTGCCATCGACACCCATGAAAAAGATTCAATATTTTTCATTAAGAATTTTCCTTACCCTGATGTTTGTAACAGCAGGAATGTTTTTATATATGATTTGGCGCGGAGGGCCTGATTCGTTCGGAATAATAAATCAATTAACTTTTACTTCGTTCGTTGTTGGTCTTGCTTCATTTCTTGTCTGGATTACGACTGTTATTTTGGAAATAAAGAATAAGATTGAAAAATTGTAGGTTTTCAATCATAACTGGTTAGTATATTCTCCTGTCACGTGATATAATATGCACGTGCCGATGTATAGGAAAATTAATAAAGATTTTTTTAAAAAATGGACTCCAGAAATGGCGTATGTATTAGGGTTTTTCGCTGCCGACGGGAATTTATCCATAAATAAAAGAGGTGGTTGTTATATCTCATTCCAATCAAAAGACAAACAGATAATTTCAGCAATTAAAAAGACAATGAATTCCAGAAATAAAGTATCTGTAAGAATTAATAATTTAACTCAAAACAAGTTTTATCGTTTGCAAATTGGTTCTAAAGAGATAGTAGAAATATTAATGGATATAGGATACAGAACCAGCAAGACAAAACATCTTCCTTTTCCCAATATGCCACCAAAATTTTTGTGTCACTTTGTCAGAGGGTATTTTGACGGTGATGGAAATATTTGGAAAGGGGAAGTACACAAAAACAGAAAAACAAAATTAAAAGTTTTACAATTATCTTTTACCTCCGGTGCATATGATTTTTTGCGGGATCTAAAAATTTTATTAAATAAAAAATTAAACACAAAAGGATCGCACGTGGTTTTAAAAGGTGGGGCATATTCCAGATTACAATTTAGCACTAAGGACGCTTTGAAAATTTATAATTTTATGTATAATGATAATTGCCCCTTGTTTCTTGAGAGAAAAAAGAGGCAATTTGATAAAAACATTAAATATCTGCGGCCGTAGCTCAACTGGTTAGTAGCACCCGCCTGTCACGCGGGAGGTTGGCGGTTCAAATCCGCTCGGCCGCGCAAGATGGGACGAATGGAGGCCAAAGCCTCCCTTTGTCTTTGTGGACTATGAT
>JBBIUG010000042.1:0-3909 GCA_037440325.1 Candidatus Nomurabacteria bacterium
GAACACATCAACGAGGCAGCAGATGCTGTAGCGAGTCTGCTATCTTTGCAACAAGCCTGGGGTTAACCCTGGGCTTTTTTCTTGCCAAATAAAAAAATGGTATAATGCACGTATTATGGATAAATTAAAAATCAAAGTTATCTTAGCCAGTATTCGCAATAATCGTTTTGGAGACAAGCCGGCGAATTGGATTACAGCACTCGCGGGCGAGGTTCCGGAATTTTCCGTAGAACTTTTGGATTTGAAAAATTATCAATTGCCGCTGTTTGCCGAAGGTACTTCTCCTGCGCAAGTGGAAGGAGCGTATGGTAAACCGGACGTAGATAAATGGGCGGGGAAGATTGCCGAGGCGGACGGATTTATTTTCATTACTCCTGAATACAATCACGGATATTCTTCTGCGCTGAAAAACAATTTGGATTATCTTTACAAAGAATGGAATAAGAAGCCGATGGCTGTCCTTTCCTACGGTGGAGCGGGCGGAGCGCGGGCGGTGGAACAACTTCGTACTGTAGCGATAGAATTACAGATGGTGCCGATTCGAAACAGCGTAAATATTATTAACCCGTGGATGTTAACAGAGATGGATGGTTCTCTCAAGGCGGGAGTGCTTGATCCTTATGTGAAGGGCGCGCAAAACACACTTGCTCAACTTTCTTGGTGGGCAAAAGTTCTCAAAGAAGCACGAAAAAAATAATATAAATTATCTAACGGGGGTAAAGGTCCTATTATTAGTTATTATTAATTTAACTAAAAGGTTATGAAAATAAAAAATTTACAAAGAGGTTTTGCACCGTTGCTTATTATCGCGATTCTCGCCGTTTTGGCTATCGGTGGTGGGGCATATGTGATGACAAAGAATAAAAAAGCGCCAGCGGTGGACAATACAAATACTCAAGCGAATGCAAAAGCTGACCAAAATGCGAACGAGAATGCGAACCTGGGTGTGAATGCGAATGAGAATGCAAAGAAAGGTTCTCTTCGTTCATTCCTTGGACTCGGTCAGAATATGAAATGCACCTACTCAAGCACCACGAAAGATGGAGTGAGCGCTTCGGGTACATTTTATATCGGAGCGAATGGAGACATGCGTGGAGATTTTGAGACCAAGGTAGGCGCTCAGGCACCTATCGTGAACAATATGATTGTAAAGGGCGGCATTTCTTATGTTTGGAGTGGAACGCAAGGAGCGAAAATGAGCGTTCCAGCCGCGGATACGAAGGCCACAGTGCCGGAAGCAAGCAAAGGAATGGAACAGCTCGATGCGCAAATGGATTACAATTGTACTCCGTGGGTCCTCGATGCTTCAAAGTTTACTCCTCCGGCGGGGGTGAACTTTATGGACCTGGATGCTCTCTTGAAAGGAGGAATAAAAATACCGGTTCCGAAGTTTTAAAAAATCATTGAATAAAAATTACCAGTCCCTCCTTGTCCACAAGGAGGGACTTTGGTTTTTGGTATAGAATAGGATAATGCGAGGAAATGCCAACAACCTATATTTGCATGTGGATGGGGATTCTTTCTTCGTTGCTTGTGAGCTGACGAAACATCCGGAATACAGGGGGAAGCCCGTTATTGTCGGTGCGGATCGGGGCATAGCTGTCGCCATGAGTAGAGAGGCGAAGAAGCTCGGCGTCACTCGTGGAATGCCTGTTTTCAGAATTAAAAAACTTTTCCCCGAGGTGATAATCCTCCCGCACCATTTTGATTTATATAACGAGATTGCAGATGGTTTACATAGAATTTTAGAATCATATTTCCAAACGATTGAAGTGTATAGCATCGATGAATGTTTCGCCCTCGTGGAGCCCGCGGAGGTGAAATATTTCGGCCTGCCTGCGCAGGCAGGCGGAGAGAAAAAGCTTCTGCAGGAATTAAAGATTGAGATAGAAAAAACCTTGGGCGTCACGTATTCCATCGGTCTTGCGCGGACGAAAGCTCTCGCGAAGCAAGCCTCGAAGCTAGAGAAGCCGGGCGGCGTCGTTTTGCTTCTTACGAAAGCGGATGAGGCAGATGCGTTGAAGAGAACATCGATAGACGACATCTGGGGCATAGGCAGGCAGACCGTTCCTCGCCTCCGAGGGCTCGGCATCTCGACTGCCTATGATTTCATAAATTATTCCGAAAAAGAAATTGAGAAAAATTTCTCCGAGCCCTTGCGTGAATTGCAAAGAGAATTGCGCGGAGAGCAAGTGTTCGAAGTAGAGGGCAACGCCGACCCGCGTGATCAGAAATCCATCCAATCCACTTCCACTTTTCGTCCTGCATCGACGGACCATAAGGTCATCTGGCAAGAGATAGCGAAAAACGCCGAGCGCGCGTGTGAGAACGCGCGCGAGATTAGTCTCGTTTCAAACAAGGTTGGCTTCTTTGTGAAAAATAGTGATTTCAAATATAAGAATGCTGAAGTGAAGTTGCCTTTGTACACCGCGGACCCGGGAGTAATTCTAAATGCTATTGAAGCGAATCTCTTGAAACTTTTAAACAAGAAAGAACGCATTCGTTCCACGGGAGTAATCTTGCACAATCTCACTCGTGAGGAGGATGTCCCGCTTGATTTATTCGGCAAGCAAGATAAGGCCTTGAAGGGTCTCGTCGTAGAAGAAGTGGCAGACAAAATTTGCCAGAAATACGGCTCAAGCGCCATCAAACGTGCCGCGTCGATGAGAAAGAAAGAGTAGTTTGAGTTCGCAGACGAAAAGAAGTAGAATAAAAATTATGGAGAAGCCATATTACGAAAAACCGAAATTCAAACTATATAAAGCAGATTGCCTTGACATACTCGCTAAACTTCCAGAAAATTCGGTTGATATGGTTTTTGCAGATCCACCTTATTTGCTTTCAAATGGTGGTTTTACTGTTCATGCTGGACGACAAGTAAGCGTTAATAAGGGGGCATGGGATAAAAGCAATGGATTAAAAAAAGATTTTGAGTTTCATTTAGAATGGATAAAAGCAGTTAAGCGTGTATTAAAACCTAGCGGAACAATTTGGATAAGTGGAACATATCACTCAATTTATCAATGCGGTTTTGCACTTCAAGTTGCAGGATTCCATGTTCTTAATGACATCGCATGGTTTAAACCAAATGCGTCACCAAATTTGAGTTGTCGTTTTTTTACAGCTAGTCATGAAACGCTTGTTTGGGCACGAAAAGACAAAAAAGCAAAACACATTTTCAATTATGATTTAATGAAAAATGGTACTTGGCCAGAAGATGCATTAAAAAAACCTGGATTTCAAATGCGTTCTGTTTGGTCCCTAGGAACCCCGAAACCAATTGAAAAAAAATTTGGAAAGCATCCAACACAAAAACCCGAAGATTTATTAAAAAGAGTTATATTAGCAAGTACTAATAGGGGAGATTTGATTGTTGATCCTTTTACGGGAAGTTCAACAACAGGAATTGTGGCAAATTTGTACGGAAGAAATTTTATCGGTATTGATCTAGAAAAAAAATATCTTGATCTATCAATTAAAAGATTTGAAGAGTTGGGTAAAAATTTAAAAAATAAGAGTAAAAAATAATATGGCAAATTCAAATTCCTGGAAAAAAATTTTTAACGACTACAAAATTTTAAAACATAATTTTACGAATAAACCTTTTTACCTGTCTGCTTCAATGATTAAAAAATCTGTTCAAAATTTTAAGAAAACGACAGAAAAAGAAGTTCGTATATTGTGTAAAATTGATCACAGGAAAGACCTTCCATCTGTAATGAAGGAAAATAAAATGATCTTGCTTCCAGTGAAGAATGGTGAGTATGCGATAGTAAAAGGAGAAGGGTTTGTCGACATTTTAGACGTAAAAAGCAAAACAGAAATTTATAAATCCAAATTAAGTTTTGATTTAGATACATCAAAAATTGGGAATTCGGAAATGCAACACCTGGATTTTGCCTATGCGTC
>JBBIUG010000043.1:0-3842 GCA_037440325.1 Candidatus Nomurabacteria bacterium
GAGCGTAAGCGATCATTGACACATGGAATAAGTGTTCAGCCACAGACTGACTACCACTTCCTAAAAACCAAAATCCAGAGCGTGGAGTTTTACTATGAATTCCAGTCTCAAATACAAAATTGGTGATTTGTTTATATATATCCTTTTTTTTATTCACCGGCATGTTTTTTAATTTACTAATGATTTGCGATGCTGGGGTGCATTAATCATTCCGCATTTTTTCCATTTATACACTTCACCGGTAGCCGGATTGATGACTCCGCAAGGACATGGATCATTTCGTCCAATATTTAATTCCGCTTTTACGTTCTTCGTGTCAGCAAATTCTTTCGGTTCTTCTTGGTTTGTAATTAATATCTGTTTCGGTGAACTTTCTTCTACTTTAATCTTTGCGGCATTTTCAGTATTTATGTTGTTAATAAGCGAGAAAACTTGTTCTTTAAAAGCCTCTTCCATTTCTTTGAACATTATCAAACCATCTTTTTTGTACTCTACAATAGGTTCACGTTGTCCATATGCGCGCAGGTTTACTGACGAACGTAGATAATCCATTGCCTCTAGGTGTTCCATCCAAAGCGTATCGTTCGCATAAAAAGCAATTCTTCTGACGGTTTCAAAAAATGCTTCATCTCCAAGTTTTTTTCTTTTTTCCTCAATCATTTTTTCTCCTCCATCTCTCCCCTCCGCTACCCCCTGGAGAAGAGCCTCGATCTCCGCCTTATCTGCCCGCAGCATTTTTTGTCGTCTTTCGTAAATGATTTTACGCTGATGATTCATCACATCGTCATATTCGAGAGTATTTTTTCTGGCGTCAAAATGAAACCCTTCGATTTTTGATTGCGCTCCTTCAAGGGTTCTGTTGATAAAGCGATTTTCAATCGGCATATCTTCCGGAATACCAAAACGTCCCATCATTGATTTAATTCTCTCTGAACCAAACACTCGCATCAAGTCATCTTCGAGTGAAACATAAAATACTGTTTCTCCCGGATCTCCTTGTCTTCCGGAACGACCTCGCAACTGGTTATCAATTCTGCGTGCTTCGTGTCTCTCGGTGCCTAACACAAAAAGTCCGCCCACACTTTTGACAAATTCATATTCTTCGAGAACAAGCGGATTACCTCCGAGCTTGATGTCAATTCCACGGCCTGCCATATTCGTCGCTATAGTTACCGCGCCACGTCGTCCGGCTTGAGCAATTATTTCCCCCTCCTTCTCGTGATTCTTTGCATTTAGAATTAAATGCTGCACTCCTTCTTGCTTTAAGTACATTGAGAGGAGTTCGTTTTTTTCGATTGAGATGGTGCCAATCAAAACCGGTTGCCCTTTCGAATTTAGTTCCTTTACTTTTTTGGCAATGGCTTGAAATTTCCCTTTTTCTGTTTGAAAAATCAAATCAGAATGGTCGACGCGGATAACTGGACGATTGGTAGGGATTATAATTACGTCTAGGCCGTAAACTTTCAAAAACTCTTCGGCAGAGGTAGCGGCTGTACCAGTCATCCCGGACAACTTTTTATAAAATCTAAAATAGTTCTGAAAAGTAATGGATCCAGAAGAACGGGTTTCTTTTTCGATTTTTACTCCTTCCTTTGCTTCTATCGCTTGATGGATACCCTCGCTCCAACGTCGCCCTGGTTGCAAACGTCCGGTAAACGGATCTACGATAATCACCTCGCCCTCTTTTACTACATAGTCCTTATCCCTTTCAAAAATAGCCTGCGCTTTTACCGCTGTTTCCAAATGATGCACATATTTTATCCCTTTTTCGGTGTATATGTTTTGGATACCTAAAAGCTGCTCGGCCTTTGTAATACCGGCATCAGTTAAGGATATCGCTCTTAACTTTTCATCCACCTCGTAGTCAGTATCGCGCTTCAATTGTTTCGCAATCCGATCAAATTTCACATAAAAATCTTCAGAATCACTTGAAGCGGAAGAAATAATGAGTGGAGTTCGTGCTTCGTCGATTAAAATAGAGTCCACTTCGTCTACGATTGCATAGTTGTGTCCTCTTTGAACCATGTCATTGAGAGAAGTAACTAAATTGTCTCTCAAATAATCAAAACCATATTCATGGTTCGTTCCATAGGTAATATCTGCCATATACGCATCTCTTCTCCCGCAAGGTTTTAGAAAATCGTAAACTATTTTAAATTCTCCAACCTGATCTCTTTCCTTGTCTTCTTTCTTATGGGTTGCGTCATACAGATAAGAAACATTTTGTGAATTGATAACACTGACAGAGAGACCTAAAAAATTATAAACCTGCCCCATGAGAACAGCCCCGATGCGAGAAAGATAGTCGTTGACGGTGACAATGTGCACACCTTCTCCAGAGAGCGCATTCAAATACGCGGGAAGAACTGCCACTAAAGTTTTTCCTTCACCGGTTCGCATCTCGGCAATTTTCCCTTGATGTAGGGCAATACCTCCGATTAATTGCACGTCATAATGTCTTTCTTTCAAATTCCTTTTTGCTGCTTCTCGCACCAGAGCAAAAGCCTCGGGCAATAATTCGTCTAAGGTCTCTCCCTTGGCTAGTCTATCTTTAAATTCTTGGGTTTTTTTCGGGAAATCCCCGTCTGCCAATTTTGAAATAGCCTCCTCATAAGAGTTGATCTTTTCTACTATTTTATCCGCATTTTTAATGAATTTGGAGCTTTCGTCCCCAAATATTTTGCCATATAAAGACATAAATATATATTAGCATAAAAATAAAAAAACTTCCGATTTCGTCGGAAGTTTTTTTATAGAAGACTATGCTCGCTTCTTTCCTTTCTTTGCAACTTTCTTCTTTGCTACTTTCTTTGCTTTCTTTTTTGCTGCCATATTTTTTGTCGCGCGCGCGAAGTTAAATTGTTAAATTAGTTTGCAATAAACCGACCAAAAATTTATTGCTTCGAACTACTATAATTATCCCGCATATTAAACTAGAAGACAATACTTTTTCATCAAAACTGTGGATAACTTTTTATTTCAAAAATTAGTAGAAAAAATAATTTAATTTTTTTTATTTTATAATTTTATTTTTTGTAGTTATATCAAAACCTCCCTGCTAATCCATCCTTTTTTGGTAGAGACAGAAATTTCTTTCATTCTGTTCGGAACAATATGAGAAGGAGTATAGGCGCGGAGAAGATAATTACCCTTCTCGGTCAACATGAAGTATCGTCCGTGCTCGTCGGAAACGGTAAAATTCACTCGTTCTCCTCCTTGATTGTGTAAAGTAATGAGTCCGAAAGGAAGAGTGCGAGCAGTTTCGATGTCCTTGGTTAAACCAAATGGTTTTAGTTTAAAACCAGTGACTCGCAAAAAGTAAGTAAGAAAGATAAGAGCAACAACACTGATGCTCGTTGTGCTTGGATTCACGATAGCATTCGCGAGTCCGAAGATGACTCCGACCACGAATAGCACATCTGCAGCGCTAGCCAATAAATTGTTTAAACGAGCAGAGGTAATACCGAGATACAGAGTGGAAGAAACTTTTTGTTCTCTAGGATCCATCGGAATATCTAGATTCATAGCGCCGCTAGAAACGTTTACCATTCCTCCTTGATAGATATTCGGATAAATCTTTCCCTCAATAACAGATGGTGCTTCTTGAGAGGGAAAATCGTATTTCGCTACGTGCGCGTTCAATTGAACATTTTTTAATTGCCCGGAAACCAAAAATCCATATCTTCCGTCAACATCCGAGATGGTGGATTGTAATTTCCTGCCCTCTTCGCTTAAGACTTCTACTCGAACAAACGGGAGGGGTCTTTTGGTAACCGAATCATAGACAGTACCCCAAGGTTTTGGTTTCTTTCTCATACCTAAGAATTGAGCGAAGATGACGA
>JBBIUG010000044.1:0-3801 GCA_037440325.1 Candidatus Nomurabacteria bacterium
ACCGTCTCGAAGCGAGTTGAGCAACTCGACTGCGGCCTCTCGATAAAGCCGCTTCTTGAAGTCTTCGCGCTTCAAAAATTCCTTCAACCACCTCCAATAAAGCCTGACTTTCCTTTTCATCGCCGCTCCTTTCAGCGTGAGACTATTGTTGTTTAAGTTTCATGGAGAAACTTGAGAGCAATTCAACTTATTTATATCATAAAAACACCATTTGTCAATTGCGGGCGATGAGGGAATCGGTCACAAGTTTTTGCCTGCTGGCAAAACTCGCCACCCCGCCTCGCGCCGTCGCGCTCCGGCTTTCTCTTCCCCACCGCTACGCAACAAACGAACACTCAGACAGCATTTAGCTGTCCTCGCGTGTTGTTGCGGGCGATGAGGGAATCGAACCCCCGCCAGCGGTTTTGGAGACCGCTGTTCTACCACTAAACTAATCGCCCGTTAACACTAAAAAACGACCCCATGGTCGTCTATAGTTTAGCAAAAAATGATTAAAAAATCTATTTCTTTACTTCTTTATGTTTGGTTATTTTGCGGCACCATTTGCAATATTTTTTGAGCTCGATTTTTTTAGTAACGAGTTTTTTGTTTTTACTGGACCAGTAATTTATGTGTTTGCACGTCCCGCAACCAAGTTTTATAAGTCTATCTTGTGACATATATACAGATTAGTACAAAAAACCAATAAATGCAAGCTAAATTATAACTCTAGGCAAAAGAGCGCTTATTCTCGTGGTTATTTCATAGTTAACCGTATCAATACGTTTTGCTAGCTCTTCGGCAGTTATCTCTTCTTTCCCTTGGCGCCCCAGAATAACAACTTCATCCTCTGTTCTAACGTGTTTTAGATGATTAATATCAACAACGATCATATTCATCATTACTCGACCCAATATTTTGCAACGGATACCATTTATCAAAACAAAACCATTATTCGAAAAACCCCTATCAAAACCATCAGCATAACCTTGGGGTATAACAGCGATTTTCATTTTTTTTGTCGTTCTATAGGTCAATCCATAACCGATAGTACTTCCTTTGGGTAGGGTTTTAATTTGAGCAATTTTTGTTTTCCATGAGAGAACAGGTTTTAGTTTAAATTCGGATTTTTTATAAACATTACGTAAATATTCCGAAGGCCAAAGTCCGTATGTACCTATTCCCAAACGAACTAATGAATGCACCCCCGTATTTTTTTCGTATGCGAGTAACCCTGAAGTGGCTGACATGTGTGTTGTAAAATTTTTAAAACCGTAACTAGAAACCAAGTCAACCATTTTTTCATACTCATTAATTTGTTTTTGAGCGTGAGAAAAATCCGGAGTATCTTCTATGTTGGCAAAATGAGCATATATTCCTGTAAATTTTATATGCTTACTTTTCTTAATTTCATTTAAAACTACCGGAAGTTCTTTAATTAGAAAACCTTCTCTTCCCAAGTAAGCATCTACCGGTAAGTGAATTTCTTGCTTTATTTTATTATTTTTCGCGGCTATGTTGATTTCTTGTAGTTGTTTAATCGAAAAAACTGACAAAATGCACGAAAGCTTTATTGCCTTATCCAAATCATTAGATTGAATATATCCTAATAGAAGAACTTTTTTCTTACTGACTCTTCTCAGCAATTCAAGTTCTAAAACGCTATTTACTTGAAAATAATCTACATATGGCTCAACTATCTTAGCTATTTCGTTTTGACCATGCCCGTAGGCATTCCCTTTTATTACTACAGAAAATTTAGTTCCCCTTTTCGCCAAATTCCGAAAATGCTTAATATTGTTTATTAAGTTTTTTCTTGAAATCTCTACGCAAGCAAGGGGTGTTTTTGTTTTCACAAAAATTGTTTATTTAGCAGAAGTTTTTAATTTTTTTTCTCTAGCAAATCTTTCTTGTGCCAGTTCAATAAGTCCATCTAATAGCTTTGGGGTCGAGACCCCGCTCGCTTCCCACAATTTTGGGTACATACTTATGTCTGTAAATCCGGGAATTGTATTAATTTCATTTACAACGACAGTGCCATTCTTTTTAAGAAAAAAATCTACTCGGCTCATTCCTTCGCAATTAAGCGCTTGAAAAGTTTTTACCGCTAGCTCCTGAATTCTTCTCATCGTTTTCTTGTCGATTTTCGCAGGAATGATAGCCACTGAACCTGAATCAATATACTTTGCATCATAGGAATAGAAATCCTGGTTAGCAACAATTTCACCAGCAAGCGATGCCGCTGGGTTTTCATTGCCCAAAACGGCGCACTCTATCTCCCGCCCCACAATGTTCTCTTCAATAATTATTTTTGTATCGTATTTGAAGGCCAGAGTCACGGCTTTTTTGAATTTATTTTCATTTCGGACTTTGCTTATGCCGACAGAGGAACCCATATTGGCTGGCTTGATGAAAAGTGGCAAGCCAAGCTCTTTTTTAACCTTGGTGAAATTGATTTTATCTATATTTTTAAATGTTAAAAAGTTTCCTATCGGAACGCCCACATCTCTTAAAATTCTTTTAGCAATTTCTTTATCCATTCCGACTGCCGAACCAAGCACTCCGGGGCCTACGAATGGGACCTCAGAAAGTTTTAGTAGCCCCTGCATGCTTCCGTCCTCGCCAAATGGTCCATGAAGCACAGGGAAAACCACATCCACTTTTTTGATAATAGTAAAATCAAACTTGCCTTCCTTGCTAATTTTAATAGGAATAATTTGATACTTTTTTTTGTCTAATGCCTTGATGATATTCTTACCGGACTTTATAGAAACCTCATGTTCTGCCGATTTTCCGCCAAACAAAACGCCTATCTTTAACTTCTTCATATTAGAACAATTTAATTACGTCGTGATAAGTAATAACCAGCATAAGAATAATTAAAATATAAAATCCTACAGCATTAATAGTGTTTGCGATTTTAGGATTTATGCGAGAACCTTTAATTTTTTCAATTAACAAAAACAGAAGTCGTCCGCCGTCTAAAGCAGGAAAAGGTAACAAGTTAATAATCGCAAGATTGATTGATATAAGAGCAGCAAAAGACATCAAGTATACGAAACCAAATTTATAAGCATCTCCAACGATTCCCACCATCCCCACTGGTCCCGTAACGGAATCCAGGCTTCCTTTGCCGTGTATTCCCTCTTTTACGAGCGTATAAAGCCCTACAACGGTACCTTTAGTCATTTCCCAGTCTAAGCGCATACCCTCCCAAAGTGAGGCTAAAACAGGCAATTTTGCTGTTCCGATTTGATCCATGGATATACCGATTTTTTCTTTGCCGTCGAGTGGATCTACTTCAGGCGCAATCTTTGCAATATTAATTTCAGGATTTTTTCCACGGGTATATCCTATATCGATTTCCTTTCCTTCGCTTCCGGCTACAACAGAGATAACCGTATCTGGGCTTACATAAGTAGTGTAGTTATTTCCAATTTGTACACTAGTAATTTTGTCTCCAGTTCTTAAACCCGCTTTTTCTGCCGGAGACCCGACTTTTACCGAGGTTACAACTAAACTAATATTAGAAAGTTTTTGACCGGCAATTTCGCTACCTACTGAAGTTGGAAGTCCGGACATGAAGCCAAACGAGAACAAAAGCCAAGCCAACATAAAATTCGCGAATATTCCAGCAAAAAGAACTAGGGCCTGCTGCCATCTTGGTTTATAAGCTAGGCTTCTTTTTGCTAGTTCTAATTTTTCTTGAGTTTCTTCCTTATCTAAAAATCCTACTTCTACCATATCGGCTTCGTCTACGCTTTCCCCAAAAATTTTAACGAATCCTCCAAGGGGCAATAAGTTCAGTGAATATTCCGTTTC
>JBBIUG010000045.1:0-1648 GCA_037440325.1 Candidatus Nomurabacteria bacterium
TTTATCATCAACGTCGGTCAAGTTCATAATATGCTTGACCCTGTATCCATCATAGAGCAACGTCCTTTCCAAAATATCAGCGAAAACATATGCTCGATAATTACCGATATGTGGATAATTGTAAACCGTAGGTCCGCAGGAATAAAAACCGACGTTCGGAGGGTCAATCGGTTTGAAAATTTCTTTTTCTCGCGTTAAGGTGTTGTAAAATTTTAAAGCCACTTTATTTTAATTAATTTGTGATTGCTTAAACTCTCCTTGGTATATTTCAGTCAAAGTATAAAGAAGGGATACGGTAAGAGGTCCAATCAAAACTCCTACGGGCCCCAAGAGGGAAATACCGCCGAGCACGGAAAATAGAATTAAAAATGGTGGAATCCTTATCTTGCTTCCAATGATATAAGGAGAGAGGAAGTTATCGATAGTTCCAACCAATATTGATGACCAAATAGCAAGTCCGATAGCAGATACATAGTGTCCGGTAACTAAAAGAAAAATTACTGTCGGAACAGAAACGAGAGACGTTCCCACAGAAGGGATTAAAGAAGTTATGGCTGCTACCACGCCCCAAATAGCCGCATTGGGTACTCCGAAGACAGCAAGGCCTACTCCCATAAGAATTCCCTGGATAAGAGCGATAAAAATTGTTCCCCGCATTACTCCGTTAATAGCCTGAGAAAGTCTATCAATTATTTTTTCATCATCTGTATCCGAAAGCGGGCTTAATTTTAGAAGAAATTTCTTCCATTTTCCACCATCTTTCAAAAAATAAAAAATCGCTAAAAGCAAAAGAACAAAAGAGAACAACAAAGAAGCAGTGGCGCTAAATATGTTTGCCAGATTGCTTGTCAGAAAAGAAATAAAAGCAGAAATCTTTTGATTCATGTCAAAAGTGACGCCTTCTGGCAAAAAATGATTTATTTTATCTCCGGCTGTATTTATAAACGGAAGGACATTGCCATTGTTTACAACAGAATGATATAGATTTTGAGACTGATTAAAAACGATGGTCCCGATGCTAAAAAGCGGGATACAAAGCACAATGATAAAGAAAAATAATGTTAAAAGAGAAGCCATCCAGCCAGGCAAGTGTTTCCTGGTAAGCCAATCGTATACGGGGTGAAGCATTATGGAAAAAGAGGCACCAAGCACAAGCACGACCCAAAAGGGACGAAAAATCAAAAAAGTAAAAACAAATGTTGCAAATAATAGCCCAAAGAAGAAATATCTCTCGATGATTTTTTGTTGCATATCCGTTTAGTATAGCAAAAACTTGCCTTTTTGTGAAATATCATATAATATAAGCCCATATGAAGAAAGAGGAATTCGCAGTAATATTTACAGGTGGCAAGCAATACAAGGTCTCCGAAGGGGGCGTCGTTTCTGTTGAGAAAATAAAAGGAGAGTACAAAAAGGGAGACAAGCTTTCATTTGATAAAGTATTGCTCGTGGATGACGGAAAAGACACTACTATCGGTACTCCATATATCAAGGGTGCAAAGGTAGACGCTGAAATCGTAGAAATCGGACGTTCTCGAAAAGTAATGGTAGTAAAATATAAACAAAAATCTCGCTACTTGAAACGCAACGGTCACCGCCAACCATTCTTCAAGTTAAAAATCACTTCTATAAAATAATAAAAAATCCC
>JBBIUG010000045.1:1748-3786 GCA_037440325.1 Candidatus Nomurabacteria bacterium
TTGAGTGTGTCGTTGTCAGAGTATTCTAACTCGGTGCCAGTTGAGAGACCCTTACCCAGAGAAGAAATTTTAATATTTAATTTTTCCGTAACATCTTTCAATTGCTGTCGAACGTACACGTCGGTATGATCCCCTTGTGGGCTTATGGAAAAAGCTAAAATAATTTCTTTCAAATTTGTATCTTTGCCTATTTTTTCTTGTAGTTCCGAAATGCGCACTCGGTTTCTTGTATTTTTCTCTACAATTGGAACAAGCCCTCCCAAGATAAAATATTTTCCATGATAGACGTGGCTTTTTCGAATGCTTTCCAAATCAGAATCTTTCTCGACGATCATCAAAGTAGAAGAATCGGTATTGGCGTTCGCGCAGATGTCGCAAACTTTTTCATTTTTGGAAACGATAAAAAATCTAAAACATTCTTTACACTGAGCGGTTTCTTTTTTTAAATCTTTAATAAAACTCGCGAGATTTTCATTATATGCCGGGTTCCTGGACATTAAAAAATAAACAAAGCGTCTTGCTTGTCGCTCGCCGATACCCGGGAATTCTTTAAAAACTTCGGTTAATTTATCAATAATGTCCATAATATTTTTGTGAATTTTTTGTAAAAAATTTCTTGAAACTTCGCCCTCGGAGACAAAAAGACAGGGGACCTACGTTTCTTAAAATTTTTTGCAAAAAATTCATTGATTTAAAATTCATCTAATTCACCACCAATTTTGGATGGAGCAAATTCACTCAAACTACTTTTTTCCAGGTTTAAGAAAGTGGTGGTTTTTTCGTCAAAGTATAGTTCCACTTTTCCTGTTGGACCATTGCGGTGTTTTTCAACAAGTATTTCGGCAATGTTTGTTTTTTCTGATTCGTCTTTTCCTTTATCTTCGCGGTGGATAAACATCACAACGTCCGCGTCTTGTTCAATAGAGCCCGAATCTCGAAGGTCGGAAAGGCGAGGCTTACCGCCACGAGATTCAACTGCACGAGAAAGCTGGGAAAGGGCCAAAACCGGTACATCTAATTCTTTGGCTAGGCTCTTTAATGAGCGGGAAATTTCTGTTACTTGGTTGACCATTGAATCATAGTTTTTAGAAGTGGTCATAAGCTGTAAGTAGTCAACGACGATAAGATCAAGCCCCTTTTCTGCTTTTAGCCTGCGACAAAGAGCTTTCATGCGAACAATAGAATTTCCAGGCTGATCGTCGATAAATATTTGTGCCTTGGCAAGTTTGTCCAAAGAATCTCGCAATTGTGAAAATTCTCGATCTGAAGAAAGACGGCCGGTGCGCAAGTTCCACGCATTCACCCGAGACTCGGCGGAGAGCATTCTATCTACTAGTTGTTGTGAAGACATTTCCAAAGAAAAAATTACTATAGATTTTTCGTGGAGCACTCCAGCCATACGGGCGATATCTAGGGCCAGGGTGGTTTTACCCATGGATGGTCGAGCAGCGAGGATGATAAGGTCAGATTTTTGAAAACCGGAGAGCATGGTATCCAATTCTTTAAACCCGGTGGGAAGTCCGCGAAGCATACCTTTGTTCTCGTGCAATTTTTCCAAACGTTCGTATGCCTCCGGCAAGGCGTCCTTAAGGTTTACATATTTTTGATTTTTAGGAGATGAGACTACGCTGAAAACTTTTTTTTCCGCTAGGTCCAAAATGTCATCCATATGATCATCTCCTTCTTCAAAAGCGAGTTCGGAAACATAATCAGCTGCTTCTATCAAACTTCGTAAAACATATTTCTTTTGTACGATGTCCGCATAGTGTTTGATGTTGGTGGAGGAGGGAACCACATTTACAATTTCTGCCAGGTATTGATTGCCCCCCACACTGTCGAGCACTTTTTGCTCTTTAAGCTTGGTAGAGAGAGAAAGCATGTCTATCGGTTCATTTTTAGAAGATAGATCGAGCATTGCCTGAAAAATCTTTTTATGCTTTTCCACATAAAAAGAGTCCGGACCAATCATGTCTTCTACTTCGTGCATCGCATCCTTGCGAAGCATGATAGATCCGAGCACTGCTTGCTCGGATGGGAT
>JBBIUG010000046.1:0-1556 GCA_037440325.1 Candidatus Nomurabacteria bacterium
GAAGAAGAACTACTTAAATATGTAGTATTGAGTTCGCGCTCAACTGTATTTGCTCCAAGAGAACAAACATTGTACCCCTTTGAAATAACTGTTGTGATTGGTAATACTGGGGGAACCACAGTACCGTCTCCTGGCGTCTTCGTTACTGTCACGTTCGCACAACCGTTGCTGTTATTTCCGAGTCCCGGAACAACAAAGTTCCACGGATTTGTTGCGACAAAAGATATATTAGACCCCGCACAGCTCATTGAAGCACTTCCGGTAAATGCATTTTGGGCTGGGTCAGATTTATCATAAAAAAGAGCGCACTCGACACCAGTGTCCGCAGCAAAAAAAGCTTCGTTAGTATCTTTCGCGGAAGTGCCAAATCCAATTTCTCTATAGGCAATATTCATAACACCAAGAGCAATAGATAAAAGGATAGCTGCAATGGTGACAGCAAAGAGTAACACGAAGGCTCTATTTTTTTGTACTTTTTTAATCATCATTTTATTCTATCCAATTAAATAAATCTTCGGAAAAACTAACACTGTAATTGCCTGAACCCTGCGTCCAAGTAACGGTAGAGGTAATTCTCACTTCATCAGAATTAGAACCTATTGGGGTCATTGAAATTTGACGAGTAAAACTAGAATCAAATGGCGAAGGTGGAACAGGCGGTGGACTTGAAATAAAACTATTCCACGAGCTCTGGGCATCGCCAGAATACAAAACAGCTGTGTCTCTTTGGTTTCTAACATACTCTATCCCCTCTTGCGCCAAATAAGTAGCAACCATTTTCTTTTTTGCGTAGCCGGTATCTGCGATACCCGACGAAAGAACAGACATTAGTGCCAAAATAGACATGACAAAAATTGAAATGGCGACAAGGGTCTCCACTAAAGTAAAGCCGGAAGAAAATTTATTTATTTGTTTCGTTTCTTTTTTCTTCATAAAATTATTCTCCAATATCTATTTGTCTTTGGGAGACAGAAGTTTGAACTTCAAAAGGTGACTGCACATTTTTGTACGTTATTGTGCCCTTTAATCTGATGGTGACAAATGGTTGTTTAGTATCTCCCGGAGGCGGAGCCGAACCGACAACCGAAAAACTAGACGTCGGATCTATTGAAATATCGCCCGGTGTTAATTGAACTGGGGTCCCTCCATTAACTTTTTTAAAAATACCGAGTTTCCCGTTATCATTGTTGTCGATATAATACACCCATTGTTGTCCCGAAACAGATTCTTTAAAAGAAATTCCTCCACCGCTTGCGCAGTCATTTGTACCCGACGCATCTGCAGGAATTGTTCCATTATACAGAATACAATAATAGTTAGTGCCTGTTCTTAAATTCTTCGACATATCTTCGAGCGTGAAACTTAAACTATCGATAACTGAACGCATGTCTCGTGATTTTTGGTGGAGTAAATTAGCATTTAAAAGAGTACCCATGCCCATCATCACAATAACAACAAAAAGAGAGATGGCGATCATTGTTTCGATGATCGTATATCCACCTTCTTTTATTTTAGTATTTTTTGAAACCATTTTAATTTACTTGTATTCTACCTGA
>JBBIUG010000046.1:1656-3455 GCA_037440325.1 Candidatus Nomurabacteria bacterium
TAAATCAAAGTAAACTCCATAAGAAGGTTTCCAAACTATAGAGGGGGCACCGCCAGGAGGAATATCGCCGCTAAGTGATGCTTTTTGTGCTTGTACGATTTGTAGCGCGATGTCGCTAGTTAGATTTTTTATATCTACATTCGCTTGAAAATCTCCATAACTGAAAATCGCAATGGAAGACATGATAGCAAAAATAGAAAGAACGACTATCAGTTCTACGTACGTCATCCCTTTATTCATCTTTGCTCTTTTGAAAATTTTCATTGAATTTTAAAAAATGTGTAACTCAAAAAGAAAAGTGATAAGTGCACCTAGCACCAGGTATGGAGCAAAAGGAATCTCGCTTTTCATACCATGTTTTTTAGAAAAAACCACGAGTGCGATGCCGACCGTAGCGCCGACCCATACTGCCAAGACAACCCCGGAGAGAGCTCCAGTAAGCCCGAGAAGCCATCCTAGGCCAATAGCAAGCTTCGCATCCCCCAACCCCATCCATTTCCCCGAAGAGACTAGCCAAAGTAGCGCAAAGGGGGCAGCGATTATAAGGCCGGAAGAAAACTCTATTAACGATGGAAAATGTAAGGAAAAACCATTAATATCGAAGAAAAATAATCCGAATAAAGCAAAAATTCCGAAGATTAAAGCCAAAGAATCCGGGATTATTTTGTGTCGTAGATCGTAAACCGATATTACAACAAGAAGAGAAAACACGAAGGCATAATAAAAATAAGTAAAACTAAAAATAAAAAAGTCAGTAAAAAAAACATCTTGAAACTTCAAAAACAAAAGAGCAAAAATAGTGCCGGTCACAAGTTCTACGAGCGGATATTGAATCGATATTTTGCTTTTACAATTTCTACATCTTCCTCCGAGCCCCAGGAAACTAAAAACCGGGATGAGTTCGTACCAAGAAAGTTTGTTCATGCAGGACATGCATCCACTCCTTCCGCCGAAAGATCGACTTGTATTAAGTCGCAGGATAACGACATTCAAAAAACTTCCAATGATTAGACCGAGGATGAAGAAAATAATTGTAATTGCCGGTGTCATTTTAATCTGTATTATTTGTTGCAAACACGATCAGCACCATTTCCAGACAGGACTAATGGTTCCCAGCTTTCACCGGTAGAAGTTATCATTCTTGCCGACCCTGTATTGTCTACACACCAGTATGTACCATCAGTTATATTTAATGGCATTGCAACTGCCCATGCATTGGCAGAGTTATAACAAGCACTGGCAATATTGGTGTCACTTCGTTTAATTGCTTCTGTTATAGAATCAGCAATTGTTTTATCCTTTGAAAACATATCTGTTCCGGATGGATCATATTTACTTGGACATTTAGCATAATCGTAAGTAGTTCCATTAAAAGGCAAATAAGAATTTTTGTTGTCCAGATAAAAAATTTCAGCTTCGTTTGCGACAGTACGTAGATTGGATTTTACTGCCGTATCATCTCCTTCTTTTCTGGAAGAGTCTAGGGCAACCATAACCACTGCAGTTAAAATACCAATAATTGCCACAACCACCAAAAGTTCAAGTAAAGTGAAACCTCTCTTAAACATTTGTGTATTTTTCATAAAAATAAGTTAATTAATAAACTCTTTATATTATAACACATATAAAAAAACAAAAACCATCTCCTGGAGACGGTTTTTGTTTATAGGAAATTGCCTTTTTAGTCAGTCACACATACGCCCGCATCAGCGTGTGACCTGGTCTTGGCAGAACCGTTCCCGTCCACACAAAAATTTCCATCGGCTGTTTGCTTTAAGGCTGCTGACGCAGCCCAATTT
>JBBIUG010000047.1:0-3349 GCA_037440325.1 Candidatus Nomurabacteria bacterium
AGATTACAAAAACTGGATGGGTGGAGTTGATTATTTTTTCATATAAAATAGCAATTTTCTTGGCAGTGATACCACTATGTATAGCAAAAGTAAACTGTTCAATTCCTCTGGATAATTGATTATTAAATTTTTCTATGTCGTGCTGAGTTGGCAGAACCATAAAAATTGATTTACCTCTGGCAAAAGACTCACGAATAAGTGTTTTATATATTGATATCCTGTCCTCGAACTCGTACTGGAAAAGTAACTTCTCTGATTTAATATTTTTATCTTTTTCCATGTTGTTTCCATTAGCTTTTTTATTTTTACTAAATTTAAATATTTTTTCATATTCTTCAATAAAAATATTTGGGATTAAAGACATTAGAGTATAATTTTTATTTTGAGCAAAGTACTTGCTTGTGAGAAAAACAGCTTCCAGGTACTGTTTTAAAAAAATTGAACTCCCTTTGTTTTCTATAACCTTCTTTAGATTAAAATTCATTCCCTTAATGTTGCTTTTGGCTTCCATGAGTTCTTCGGTAGAGGTTACAAGGGCTAATGTTTTTTTATTTTTTAAAGGAACAGAAACCACGTCTCCAACGGATACATTCAAGTTTGTAAAATATGTAAGATCACCTTTTAAAATGCTTTTTTTGAGCGGTATTACTGATACAATTTTCATAATTTTATGTATTTCATTCTAGCATGAAAATGTGTTATATTGACTAAATGAGAATGTTTTCAAGAAAACTTGGAATAGACCTTGGCACCGCCAATACACTGGTATTTGTGCCCGGAAAAGGAATAGTTCTAAATGAACCTTCTGTGGTGGCTGTTTCTGAACAAGATAATAAGATTTTGGCTATTGGCATTGAAGCTAAAGATATGATTGGTAAAACACCGGATTCTATTATCACGTATTGTCCAATGAAAGATGGAGTTATCGCGGACTATCGAGTTACTGAGGCAATGTTGAAATATTTCATAGGAAAGGCAATGGGCAAATTTAGTCTATTTAAGCCGGACGTGATGGTGTCCGTACCCGCTGGCATTACTTCCACAGAAAGACGAGCAGTAGTAGAAGCCGCTATCCGCGCAGGAGCCAAGAACGCCTATGTAGTCAAGGAACCGATTTTAGCGGCCATTGGTGCGGGTATTCCAATATATGAATCTAAGGGTTATATGGTTGTAGATATCGGCGGGGGCACAACAGACGTTGCGGTTATATCTCTCGGAGGAATCGTTGCTTCAACTTCTGTAAAATATGCCGGAAATAAAATTGACGGTGCCATAGCGGACTACATTAAAAAAACCTTTAATTTAGCAATTGGTGATAGAACGGCAGAAGAAGTAAAAATTAAAATCGGTGCAGCGGTACCACTTGAAGAAGAACTTCGGGTGACCATTAAGGGTCGTGATTTTATTCAAGGATTACCAAGATCTGCTCAAATTGGTACGAATGAAATAGTAAAAGCAATTGATGCAGAGCTAAAACAAGTGATAAAAGCGATTAAAGACGTGTTGCAAGAAACACCACCGGAACTAGCTTCAGATATTATTGATCATGGAATAATTATGACAGGCGGATCATCTCAGTTGCGCAATTTCTCCGATTTGGTTTACAGAAAAACTGGCGTAAAGGCTGTTTTAGCGGATGATGCTCTATTTTGTGTGGTGAAAGGAACAGGTGTTGCCCTAGAACACCTAGATGTTTACAAAAAGACCGTTTTAAGTAAAAAATAATGTCTATATTAGAACATCTGGATAAAAAAAATCTGCATCATGCATATTTGATAGAAGGGGGACGCGAGATAATAGTTCCGGAAATAGTAGAGTTTTGTAAAAGCATTAATATAAAGACTTTCGGCAACCCAGACTATATTCATATTTCTTTAGACAATTTCAAGATTGATGAAGCATTCGAATTACGTGCAATGTCGACTAATAAAAGTTATTCGTCCGGGAAAAAGATTTTTCTTATCTGCACAAACACAATAACCCTTGATGCGCAAAATGTTTTGCTCAAGATGTTCGAAGAGCCAATAGAAAATACACATTTTTTCCTGGTTGTGCCTGACACTAACTCTTTATTAAAAACGGTTATTTCAAGATTTTATTTGATAAAACAAGAGAAAGAATTGATTGACGAGCATAAAGAAGCAAAAAAATTTATTACTATGCCTTTAAAAAACAGAATAGAATACATCAAAGAACTCCTAGTCGAACCAGAAGAAAACAAAGAAAATAACCAGGCTGCGGTTTTAGATTCAGCGCGCAGCAAAGCATTAAATTTTTTAAATGAGATAGAGTCTGTTTTAAATGAAAAACTTCCGAAAAATATACAAAACGCAAGTTTTATGGAGCATATTTTTAAGGTTCGAGAATTTCTCCGCATGCCCGGATCGTCAACAAAAAGTTTAATGGAGTCTGTCGCCATAGTCGTGCCAATTTATTAATTTCTGGTATAATCAAGTGTATGCAGTATAATTTTTCAAATTTTAAAACAGCTTTAAAGAAGGTAGAGGAATTTTTGGGGAAGGAATATAGCCAGTTGAATATCGGGCGAGCATCCCCAATGATTTTAGACGGTGTAAACGTAGAGTCCTATGGTTCATATGTTCCGATAAAAAACGTAGCCTCGGTATCTATAGAAGACCCAAAAACCCTTCGTATTGCCCCATGGGATAAGAGTCAGATAAAAGGCATTGAAAAGGCTATCGTGGGAGCAAACCTCGGTTTGTCCGTCGCTACAGACGACCTGGGTATTAGAGTAATCTTTCCACAGCTAACAACCGATACCAGAAAAACTTTGGTAAAAGTGTTGAAAGAAAAGCTTGAAGAACAAAGAATAGCAGTACGACGAGAACGGGAAGTTGTTTTTAAAGACATGGAGGCAAAAGAGACAGAAGGAAAGATGACCGAAGACGAAATGTTCAGCGCCAAAGAAGAGTTACAAAAAATTATTACTGAAACCAATGACAACCTGGAAACAATTTTTGAGAAAAAAGAAAAAGAAGTAATGGGATAAAGTAAAATGAGTATTATAATTTTTATCATAATATTATTGGTGCTTGTTTTGGTCCATGAAGCAGGACATTTTTTCACGGCTAAGGGTTTTGGGATTCGCGTAGATGAGTTCGGTTTTGGTTTCCCTCCTAAAATTTTTAGTTTCAAAAGAGGAGAGACGGAATATTCCCTGAACTTATTGCCTCTTGGAGGATTCGTTAAAATTTTCGGCGAAAGTGTCGACGAAGCTGATATGGTAGAAGTAGGATTTTTAGATAAGGAAGAAACTCCAGAAAAATTAGAACTGGCAAAAAGAAGCCTAGCTTATAAACCAAGATGGCAGCAGGCCCTAGTTCTTTTT
>JBBIUG010000048.1:0-3028 GCA_037440325.1 Candidatus Nomurabacteria bacterium
TCGAGTTTAATAAGAACTTTTATGGATGATCCGACTCTTGTCTTAACAATTCGGGGTAGAAAGTATACCCCAGAGTTTGGTTTTAAAATAGGAGAGCAAAATATAAATGTCAAAGGCGTTCAAACGGAAGTTGACGCGGGGTATGAAGGAAAAGACAAAGTAGTTTTAATTGAGGCAAAAAACTCTCAAACTAAGGATACGATTATTCGTCAACTATATTATCCGTTTCGTCAGTGGTCTGAGCATACAAAAAAGAAGGTTTATCTTCTTTTTTTTGAAAAAAGAAAAAATGAATATTTAATTTGGCAGTACGGGTTCAAAGATAAAAATGACTATAATTCAATTTATCTTATAAAATCTAAAAAATATATGATTTTTAAAAAATAACTTTATGAAAAAAGAAAAAGACAAAAGGGCTATTTACAATATAACTGGAGTGGCCGGAGAGTATTTTGTTGCGGCTGAACTTTCAAAACGTGGATGGATTGCTACTTTGACATTAAAAAACACCCCTAATATTGACGTGATCGCGACTACTCCAGATGGGCGTAGGACCTTAAACATTCAAGTTAAAACTAGATCAATTGGAAACAGGCAAGGATGGATATTAAATAAAGGTATAGAAAAAATTGTTTCAGGAAATAATTTTTTTATTGCATTTGTTGATTTAGTTGGACACGATCAAAAACCCGATTACTTTTTAATTCCCAAAAATCTTTTTGCAAGATGGAGCGCTAGAAGTTATAGAAAATGGCTAAGTACGCCAGGACGTAGAGGACAGGCACACGTAGATAATCCCATAAGAACTCTCGATAGGCCCAAATTTAAAGTGTTTGAAAAATATCACAATAATTGGAGTATTTAAACCATATTTTTAATGTAAAAATTTTATGTCTGAATATTATAAAGCAAATAGGGGGGCGGGGTGGAATTATAGAGGAGCGAATTGGAAGCTTTCTCGTTCTAAGATTGATTTGTTTTTAGAATGTCCGCGATGTTTTTATATTGATAACAAATTGGGGGTGAAAAGGGTGCCAGGTTTTCCGTTTTCACTAAACAGCGCAGTGGACCATTTACTCAAACAAGAATTTGATATACACCGAGCGAAGGATCAACAGCATCCATTACAAAAAGAATACGGGATAGATGCGAAGCCTGCTCCGCACGAGGAGCTTGATGAATGGAGGCGAAATTTTGGCGGAATAAAATATTTACATGAAGGGACGGGGATGCTCATCTCCGGTGCGATAGACGACCTTTGGATAAATAGCGAAGGAGAATATATCGTGGTGGATTATAAGGCGACGGCGAAAGATGAAGCGGTGACGGAGCTGGATAAAGAATGGCAAGATGGATACAAAAGACAGATGGAAGTTTACCAGTGGCTACTTCGGAGGAATGGTTTGAAAGTTTCCGACACAGGATACTTCGTCTATTGCACCGGCAAGCTGGATCGCGAAGCCTTTGATAAAAAATTGGACTTTGATGTAAATCTTATCGCCTACAAGGGTGATGATTCTTGGATAGAGAAAACGCTTTTCAAAATTAAAGAGTGTCTTGAGAGCGACGAGATACCGAAGGCTGGGAAGGATTGCGATTGGTGCACGTACTCTAATGCGAGGAAAGAGATAGAAGATAAATAATCAGCACTTGTGGTATAATTGATTAATATTATTAGTAACATAATTAAAAAACTTTATGGCAGATTTAAAAGCATTGTGCATGAAGTGTAGAGAGAACAACAAGCCTACGATGCAGACGATGACGAATCCGGTAGTGACGAAGAATGATAAGGGCAGATATTCCGCGAAGGGAACTTGTGCGAAGTGCGGAGGCAACATGTTTAAATTCATGTCTCAGGCAGACGCAGAAGCGGTGAAATAATAAATATAAACAAAGCTTGCAAAGGTGCTATAATTAGCCTATGAAAAAGGCATTGTTTTTTATCGTTATAATCCTGGTTGTTTTCGGGATTTTCTGCTTTGTTTTCAACAAGGAGGCTATTGCTCCAGTTGTTTCTTTTGTTCAAAATGAGACCAAAAATTTCGTCCCGCAAAAGATAACTACCGCAGAATATTGTTATGCGAACATAGGTGTGCCGGATGAAAATGGCAATTATGATATAGATACTCTGCGACTCATCTTAAACGGAGACAAAGTAAAAGGAGAATTGAATATTTTACCCGGAGGGAAAGACAGCAAGACTGGAGAATTCGAAGGCACAGTAAGTACGGCGGATAGCATTACGAAAAAGAGTACGGCAGATCTGTGGTGGTTCTCTCTTGAAGTGGGGAATCCCGCGAAGGAACAATTGAAAATAATTTTTGATAATAATGTGGCGAGCGTGGGTTTCGGAGAAATGATTAATCAAGGCGGTGTTTATGTGTACAAAGATCCCAAAAACATTTCATACAATTTAAACATTTCGAAAATTGCTTGCCTCAACCTAACGAAGAGGGGGAGCGTGGTGAATTATTTGCAAGACAACATTGAAACGCTCTCTCCGGTGAAGCCTATTTTGGGTGGAAGCTGGTATATTCTTTACGAGACAATTGATCTTGAGAAAAATTCCGGCACAGTCGTATATGAAGACGGTCATGCACAAGAGAAGAGGACTTTCACCTATACCACTGACAAAAATGGCGTGGTGACGGGGATGATTATTAAATAATTATTAAAATTGTTATGACCGCAGAAAGTCCGAGGGCAACCAAAGAAAACAAATCAGGAACCTCATTAGAAGGGGACAATTGGGTCTTGACTCCAGAGCTAGGATCCATCAACGCTGCCGAAACGGTTTTCGAAGAAAAACTTAAAACAATTGGTTGGACGGAAGAAGAGATCGATTGGCTCCAGCTCGGATTTCATGAAGCATTGGTGAACGCTGTTGCTCATGGCAACCTGGGAGTGAAGAAAAAAGAGGACAGTGAGAAAGGACTTAACGAATTAATGAAGGAAGCATTAGAAAATGATCCCAAAAAAATAAATACAAGAGTAGTAGTATCTCTAAAAATAGACGAGAATAAGA
>JBBIUG010000049.1:0-2995 GCA_037440325.1 Candidatus Nomurabacteria bacterium
GCGGCCTAAAGCGGTGGTGAGAGGCTTCGGAGAATTTGCAAATTTCTCGTCGGAGAGAAGAGTGGCGAGGCCAACGATGGATTTTGATTTATTTGGAATCTCAATACCCACTAGAGATTTGCCCGGAATAGGTGCTTCGATACGGATAGGGTGCGCGGCCAAGGATAGAGCCAGGTCATTTTGGAGTCCTACAATACGAGAAAGTTTTACTCCTTCTGCTGGCTTTAAGGCATAACGTGTGACCGTAGGCCCGACAGTTATCTCATCCATCTCTACTTCAATGCCGAAATTCGCGAGAGTGCGTTTGATAATGTTCGCATTTGCTTTGATGTCTCCAGTGTTTGGTTTCCCTTTATCTTCTTCAAGGAGCGAAATTGGGGGAGGGACATAGGTAGAGATGAGGCCACCCCTTCTTTTTTTGATAGGCATTTCTTCTTCCTCTTCCTTTTTCTCTTCTCCCTTTTTCTTTTTTCCTACTCCGAGAGCGTTTTTGATTTTTTCTCGGGCTGTTTCTTTTTCTTCTTCATCCTCTTCGGGAATAGCTTTTTCCACTTCCTTTATTTCCTCTTCATCCAATGACATAGGCTTCTCTTTTTTTGTTGTCAAAAATCCCCAGATTTTGCTTAGGAGGGGAGCGAGATTCAACTTCGTATCGAACATCACCAAGATTGAAATTATTAAAATAGCACCGAGGAAAACGAGACTAGCATATTTATCAAAAAGGGTGACAAAAGGAGTAGACAAAATTCTTCCGAAAAATCCTCCGGCGTGAGTACCGGAAGCGATATCAATAATCCCTAAACCCGAAAGCATAAACATTACACTGCTCGCAGTACGGGTCCATCCGATGTCTGGCACTTCGGATTTGATAAAAGAAGTTCCGAGCAAAATAAATAGAACCGGAAGCATGACATATCCGACGCCGAGGAGAAGATAAAGTTTTTCATAAACGAATGTTCCGGCTACTCCGGCAACTTCAAAATATGCCATCAAAAAAAATACCGCGAGAACAAAGAAAATTACTGCGATGATGCCATGCTTGGTTTCGGTTTTTAATCCCTTGCCGCTCTTTTTATCATATTTGCTAGTTCGATCATTCTTCTTTCCGTTTTCATTTTTTGCCATATAAAAACATTTTAACATATTTTCATTTAAAAAAATTATGTAAATAATTTTCTATGTTTGCAGAAGTTTGGTATTTTATTCAGGTCCTCGGTTCTCCTCGCCCCAAGTCCGAGGGGCTCGGCCAGACCGTTCATAAAACACCAAACTTCTGCCCCCAAAACCGTTTCTAAAAATAGTTTTCTTAAATTTATTGCAGGTCCTGATTTCCCCCAAATTGCAAGTAGTAGCTTTAAAATGACTACGGAGGCTGACGAGCCGAGTCTTGAGCAAAAATTCACCAGAATTTTATGCGTGCTTTTTAAAACTACTACTTGCAATTTCTCTTGTCCTATATATAATGGACAGATGTTTCGAGAAGAAAAACATCTCAAAGACTCCTCGACCGAAAACCTCGGGCTAGCCCTAAAGGACAGCATTCTCGTTGTCTCTTACACTAAGACCAATAAGCTTATTACTGCACTATATATGGTTACGGACATCATAGACAAAGACGAGCCATTAAGAAATAAATTAAGGACATTAGGCACAGAAATCATATCAGACATGAACGGAGCTCCGGCGAAAGCTAGAGGCAAAATCGGAGAGACGATGTCCTTTTTAGACATAGCTTCGGCCGTGGGCATCATCTCCGAGATGAACTGCACTATTCTGAAGAAAGAATTTACCGAGCTCAATAAATCTATCAACGAAGCCCTTGGCGGTTCAAAAGAAATAAGCAAACAAATCAACCTTACGGATTTCTTTGAAGCTACCTTGGAGGAGGAAGAGAAAAGCGTAGAGAGAGGTCCCACTCTTTCTTTCAAGCAAATTTATTTAGATAAAGGACAAAGGAACTCTAAAGGACATGGAGAGGTGAGAACCGGCACTAATATAGGCGTCCAGAAGGGTAGTACTCTTTTGAAAGCACTAAGCAAGGTGGCTGTCTCTCCACGTCCGATAGGCGCGGCAAGCGCAAAATCCATTAAATCTACAGCAGATAATTTCGATGTTTTAAAGAAGCAAAGACGCAACGAAATAAGCGGAGTAATTCGAAAGATAGGAGTAGGGGCTACCATAACGGACATCAAGAACGGAGCATATGGATCACTCGTTTCTTGTGGGGAGAAGACCCTGCAGAGAGAGCTTGTGTCCATGATAAAGGACAACCTCCTCACTAAAACCGGCGAGAAGCGCTGGAGCAAGTATTTCCTAAAATAAAGGCATTCTCTGTGCGATATAGCAGCCCTACCCGGGTTGCTTTTTTGATTAAAATATGAGAGTATAAAAGAGTGGAGTTTACCTTATCTCTCGCGCACAACATGAAATAATTAAGGCGCTTTTACGTCTTAGTGAATGTGTGGTGTACACAAGAGGTCGGGCTCTGGTTTTGCCCTGCAAATATTGGAGTTATCCACATAATATATTGCTGTATTTTATATGGCTATATTATAATGTTATTGTGTTTACAGATTCACATCCGTGTATTTTGTATACACAAATTATATTTGTTTTTACTGTGTTTCTTGCTTGCGATTTCGTCGAAAAAATCTCAAGGAAGACCAGGGGAAACAAATGCCCATTGAAAATAGAATAAGTTGTTTTGTTTTCAATGTTAGTTTACCTCTGTTCATTATTTTTTTAATTCACCACATTATTAGTTATTATAAATTAGGTGAACGGGAATAATGATAAGAAAAATACGCTTTTAGTTTTGTCGAAACTAATTAATGGCGTAGAAAAAATTAGAAAAAATTTATGAGTATAAAATCAAAATTTCTTCTTGGAGTAATGGTTGTTGTTTTGGTTTTTGGAGCTTTCGCTTTTGTTAGTCCAAAAGGCGCTGCTGCAGAAGCTTGCACTATCACTACTACATTAAGAGTAGGTTCAACAG
>JBBIUG010000050.1:0-2801 GCA_037440325.1 Candidatus Nomurabacteria bacterium
AATCCGATCATCCGGCAAAAATACCAGGATATCATTCCTCCTTTCAAGCGGAGCGAAGATTATTTTTTTGCCAAAGTCCTTTTTAATATTACCGGAAAGCTTGGTAAAAATTTCGTACAGTCGTAATCTTTCTTCCAAGCTATGAATATCACCTTCTTCTTCGGTGGTAAGATCCAGGTTTGGCAACAATGATTTTGACTTGATTAGAAGTAGAGTCGAAGCCACTAGAATAAAACTTGAAACTTCCGCGGGAGGAAGTCCACCTAAGTTATTCATATACTTCAGATAGTCTTCCGTAACCTGCGCCAAGGACACATCGCTGATGTGTAGTTTGCGTTTTTCTATCAGATCAAGGAGTAATCTGAACGGTCCCTCAAAATTAACAGTTTTTATTTGAAAATTATCAGTTTCCATTTCTTACTTATATTCCTCAATAAACTTGTACAAAAGTCGCACAGGCGAGCCAGCGGCGCCGCTTGCAAGATTTTCCCCAGCCATAGCTGTCATTCTTGGTGCCATATCAATGTGGACCCATTTGTAGCCCTTAATAAATTGTTGCAGAAATATTGCGCCGTAAATTACTCCACCATAACGAGAATCTTTATTGTGCACGTTCGTGATATCTCCCAGTGAACCTTTTATCTCATTTTCATATTCTTCCCAAAGGGGTAAACGCCAAACATAATCTCCTGTCACTTCCCCGACTTTTTCAAATACTTCAGCTAATTTATTATCTTCCGTGAGCAAAGCTGACATTCTCTCTCCTAGAGCTACAAGTGCTGCACCAGTCAACGTGGCAACATCAATCACTACTTCTGGTTTATATTTTTGTGCATAGGTTAATGCATCAGCAAGTATCACCCTTCCCTCCGCATCGGTATTTAATATTTCAATTGTTTTGCCAGACATCGAACGCACCACATCACCAGGCCTATAACTTTTACCAGAAGGCATGTTTTCAACTGAAGGAATGAGCGCGATGATATTCTTTTTTATTTTCATTTTTGCAGCTAGGGCGATGGTGTGAATCACCGCCGCACCTCCGGACATGTCCATATTCATACCGAGAAGCGAATTCGACGGTTTTAAATTTATTCCGCCAGAATCAAAAGTTACTCCTTTTCCCACTAAAACAATTGGTTTACCTTTTTTGGACCCACCCCAATATTCCATAATGATAAATTTTGATTCTTCGTCAGACCCACGCCCCACAGAAAGTATCGCTTGCATATTTTGTTTTTGCATTTCCCCTTCCCCCAGCACGACAACTTTTACAGGCATTCCTTTCACTGCTTCTTTGGCTCTATTTGCCAATATTTGCGGAGTCATATCGCCACCGGGAGTATTCGCAAGCGTTCTAGTCTTATTCACTTCCTCGGCAATAGTCTGACCTTTTAAAATAGAATTTTCTATTTTTTTATTTGTTCCTAAAATAAAAATTTCTTTTATTGAAGAAAATTCTTCTTCAGAGGAAGTTTTGTATTTGGTAAATTCATAATTAGCAAAATCTAATTGTGAGCCAATAATTTCTCCTAATTCTTCATCTGTGATTTTAATGTTTTTAAATTTATAATCCTTGAAATCAAAAGATATTTTTTCTGCTTTTGCCCCTTTCGCCTGCGCAATCATCTTTCGCACGAGCAAATACAACTTTCTTAAATTCATTTTTTCTGCATCATCACACTTCAAATATATGGTTTTAATTCCATTCTCTTTTACGATTTCGTCTTTATTCTTTGAGTTTATACTAACGAAAAGTAAATCTTTCTGATTTGTTGGTTTTTGAAAATTTATTTTTATCATAACTAATATCCTTCTTCTGCTAGTCTTTCATCGATTCTATTCATATCCCGTGGGAACATAGATGCCTCTCGAATATTTTTTAGACCTAGTAACTGCATCGTGATGCGTTCTGCACCGAAAGCAAAGCCACCCTCAGGCGGAACTCCATATTTGAAAGCTTCTAAAAACATTTTGATCTTATTTGTATCCATATTCCAAATTTTTACGTGCTCCATAAGCTGGTTGTAATCATTAATTCTTCTTCCCCCCGAAAGCCATTCTACTCCGCGACACAAAAGATCCATTCCTTCGTTACACTCCGGATCCTCTTTGCTTGGATAAACATAAAACGGTTTTTTCCGTGTTGGGTATCCGTAGATAAATACAAAATCAGAACCGGTTTCTTCTTTTACAATTTCACATATTTGTCTTTCATCTTCTGGGTTCGTGTCTTTCTCTCCGCGAACATCACGGCCGAACTTTTCAAAAATCTTTTGTTGCACTTCTTTCAAAGAATACGTCGGTGTTTTTTCTATCATGGTTGGCAATTCTACGTTCAGTGTTTTTAGATGTTCCCCATTCTTTGTTTTCACTTGTTCCAAAATATATTGCACTGTATTCTCCGCCATATCTCGAACATCTTTCCATGAATCGATAAAACTCATCTCTGCGTCTAGGGAAACAATTTCCGTCAGGTGCCTCGTGGTAGAAGACGGTTCTGCTCGGAAAACTTTATTTACAGAGAAACATCTTTCAAAAGCCGACATGACTATTTGTTTATATAATTGTGGTGATTGAGTGAGAAAAGCTTTTTTATCAAAATAATTTACTTGAAAAACTTCTGCCCCTCCTTCCGCAGTAGCCGGAGTTATAGCTGGAGCTTGAAATTCAAAAAACATATTTTTAAAAATTTAAGATTTCAATTCTTTAATGTTTCCCGCCCGTCAAAATTCCCATCAAAAACCTCACAGATCATAAAATTCAAAGTCATACTAAACAACGAGTAGTCAGAGACATCA
>JBBIUG010000051.1:0-2650 GCA_037440325.1 Candidatus Nomurabacteria bacterium
TGAACTTTGTATTCTTTCAAGTCAGTCTTCTTGCCGAAACCATTCGCGCTCATAGTGAGAAATGACCCTTTTTCCGCTCCTTTTTTAACCACGTCGACACCGATAACGACATCTCCCTTGCTGAGTCTTACACCACTCACTCCTCCCGCCGTTCTTCCCATTTCACGAACATCAGACTCTTTGAATCTTATAGACTGACCTCCGGCGGTAGCGATCATCACTTCATCTCCTTTTTCGGTAACAAGCGCTGAGACAAGCTGATCATCTTTATCCAAGCGAATAGCGATAATTCCACTTCTGCGCACATCTTTGAAGCTCTCCGAGGACATTTTCTTGGCTGTACCGTTTTTTGTTACCAACATAAGAGAGGATGACGTTTTACCCAGATCTTTCGGCATCGCCAAAATAGAGGTCACTTTTTCTTCTCCGGAAAGCGCCAAGAAATTCATTATTGATTTTCCTTTCGTTGCTCTTCGTCCTTCTGGAATGTCATACATTTTCATTTGATAGACCTTCCCCAAATTGGTGAAGAAAAGCAGATTGCTGTGAGTAGAACCGGAAACCAACATCGTCACGAAGTCCTCTTCCTTGGTTTCAAGATCAACGACGCCTACTCCACCCCTTTTCTGGGTACGATATTCAGACGGGTCTGTGCATTTCACATATCCCCCCGCTGTAAGCACCAGCACTGTTTCTTTTTCCGGTACGAGATCTTCGTCATTTATTTCTTTTACTCCGCCTTTTACTATTTTGGTTCTTCTTTCGTCCGCATATTTTTCACGAATCTCTTTGAGTTCACCGGCAATGACTTTTAGGATTTTCTTTGGGCTGGCAAGCAGTTCTTTCATCTCTGCAATAAATTTCTGCTTTTCGGCAAGTTCGTCTTCTACCGCTTTTCTTTCCAGCCCGGCAAGTTTCGCCAATTTCATTTCCAAAATTGCCGTCGCCTGCAGGTCAGAGAACTTAAATTCTTTCATCAAATTTAATTTGGCAATTTGAGAATTTTTAGATCCGCGGATAACCGTAATGACACGATCTATTTTATCCAATGCTTTTTTCAAGCCGAGCAAAATATGCTCTCGTTCTTCCGCCTTTTTCAAATCATATACAGATCTTCTTTTCACAACTTCCTTTCTGTGCAAAATAAATTCGTTCAAAATAGATTTGAGCGAAAGCGTCTGCGGCACTCCGTCCACCAGGGCAACCATATTGAAATTGAAATTCGATTCGAGCTGAGTATTTTTATAAATATAATTCAAAACTTTTTCGGGATGCGCGGATGATTTAAGATCGATGACTATTCTGATATCTTTTGTCGATTCATCACGCAGAGCTTTAATACCGTCCAATTTCTTTTCTTGTACCATTTCTGCAATACTTACAATTAAATTAGATTTGTTCACTCGAAAAGGAATGGAAGTAATGATAATGGAAAAGTTTCCATCTTTTTGTTCCACGATTTCTGCTTCTCCTCTACATACTACTCCACCCCGCCCAGAAGAATAAGCATGAAGCATGTCTTTAGAACCGTAAGCAATGCCACCAGTCGGAAAATCAGGACCTTTAATAAACTGCATCAGGTCTTCCGTCGTAGCATCATCGTTTTCAATCAAATAATTTGTAGCATCCAAAACTTCCGCCAAATTGTGCGAAGGAATGTTCGTCGCCATCCCGACCGCTATGCCAAGAGTGCCATTCAAAAGAAGCGCCGGAACAGCAGAAGGAAAAACGATTGGCTCTTTGCGGGTTTGGTCGTAGTTTGGACGGAAATCAACTGTCTCTTTTTCTAAATCACGCAATAGTTCATTGGAAATTTTCGCCATTTTTGCCTCGGTATAACGCATGGCAGCTGGATTATCTCCATCTATAGAACCAAAGTTTCCTTGACCTAAAACCAAGGGATAACGATAAGAGAAGTCTTGCGTCATGCCTGCCATAGAATCATAAACAGCGGTATCGCCGTGCGGATGATATTTCCCGAGCACATCTCCGACTACTGCCGCTGACTTTCTGAAACGAGCCGACGATGTTAACCCCATTTCGTGCATGGTGTACAAAATCCTGCGATGTACCGGTTTCAATCCATCTCGAACATCAGGCAAGGCGCGCGAAGTAATGACGGACATAGAATATGCTAAATAAGATTCTTTCATTTCTGTCACGATATCGACAGGCAAGATTGAATCCACTTTTGCGTTTTCATTTTTTTCCGGTAAGGGTTTTTTTGCCATAAATTATTGTCCTATTCCTGTTCCAGTGTCGGTGCTCGAATCTGGGTTGGATATGTTGTTATACTGTTCTGTTATGTTGTCTTTTAACACGGAAAATGGTTTTACTTCTTGAATTGCTTTGGCTTTTGTATCTTCACTCTGAAGTCCTGTCCCCAACGAATAAACCCAAAGGGAAAACAGAACGACGGCGGCAATACCAACGGAAATGTATAAAATAGTTCTGCGAATATGCTCGGGTTGTTGTCTTATTTTTTTAACGTGATGAATTATTTTATGCATATAATATTATGACGCTGATAATACGATTACGTCTCCTTCCTTGTTGTCTAGGTCTTTTCTCTTCAAAGTAAGTTTATCTACGACTTCCGCTTTCTCTTCTCCCATTTCTTTCAAAAAAGCTTTTAGAGTGGTATTATCAT
>JBBIUG010000052.1:0-2636 GCA_037440325.1 Candidatus Nomurabacteria bacterium
GATGAAAAAATTAGAAAAGAACAAGAAGGTTTTGAACAAGAAGGGAAAACCGCAGTGTATTTAAGTAATGATAAGAATTTACTCGGGTACATAATTTTTGCAGATACAGCCAGACCTGAAACAAGGGCAATGTTTGATTCAATAAAGGATCACGATGTGCCGAAATTGATTATGCTGACTGGAGATAAACAAGGAGTAGCCGCAAATATTGCGAAGAGCATAGGGATAGATGAGTTTCACGCGGAATTATTACCAGAGCAAAAGGTGGAATGGTTAAAAGAAATTCAAAAACAACACGGACCGATGGCCATGGTGGGTGATGGAATAAATGATGCTCCAGCCTTAGCTACGGCGAGTGTCGGCATCGCCATGGCAGCGCATGGGGCTACTGTCGCTTCGGAAACAGGAGATGTGGTAATAATGGTGAACAATATGTATCGAGTCCATGATGCTCTGCATATTGCTCAAAGCTCAATGAGGTTAGCGAAACAAGGAATCTTCTTTGGCATGGGAGCGAGTGTGGTTTTAATGGTGTTTGCCCTTCTTGGACACATTACTCCGGTTTTCGGTGCTATAATGCAAGAGATTTTAGATATTATTGTTATCATTAACGCATTAAGGCTTAATTTTGAAAAAATTGTATAATTGGTAATGAATATTATGAAAAAGTTACAGACGGTTTGTATAATTCGTGAAAATTCAAGAGTATTGCTTGGACTGAAGAAGCGAGGTTTCGGTGTGGGTAGGTGGAATGGTTTTGGTGGAAAAGTGGAAGAGTTGGAAACCCTTGAAGAATCAGTGAAGAGAGAAACAAAGGAGGAGGCAGGAATTGAAATAACGAATATAGAAAAAATCGGAATTATTGATTTCAAATTTGAAGACAGTGCTAGAGAAATCGAATGTCATTTTTTTAAAGCAGATATCGAAAAGGGTGAACCGACGGAGACCGAGGAGATGAAACCAAAATGGTTTGATGTTGAGGACATTCCATACTCGAAAATGTGGCCGGGTGACAAATTCTGGATGCCGATGTTCTTGGCTAGTAAAAAATTCAGAGGCAAGTTTCTTTATAATAAACCCTCTACCACAGATGAGGCCAGCAATATTTTAGAGGAGGAATTACTAGAAGTAAGCTCACTATAAATTTATGAAAAATTTAGAATTAGGGGCAGTTTATGAGCATTATAAGGGGACCAGGGTTAGAGTTCTATTTGAGGCTATAGAAAGTGAAACGAAAGAACACTTGGTGATTTATATGCACCTCGAAGATGGCGTCATCTGGGCAAGGCCAAAGCATATGTTTTTAGAGAATATTATCTTGGACGGGAAAGAAACGGAAAGATTTAAAAAAATTGAACAAGAAATAGTCATAAGGCCAAATGATAAATCCAATTAAAAGTTTAAGATTAAAAAGAAGGGCGGTGGCGGCTCTGGCTGGTATGCATTTTTATGGTAACCCATCCACAAAGCTAAAAATTGTCGGAGTGACGGGCACAAACGGTAAAACCACCACAGCCACCTTGCTCTACCAGATTGCGACTGAATTGGGCTATAAAGCAGGCCTCATAAGTACAGTAGAAAATATAATTGTTGATAAAGTTATTCCGCACGACGAAAAATCGCCAGCTACCACTCCGGACCCAATTCTTCTTCATAAACTATTAAATGAGATGGTAGAAAAAGGCTGCGAATACGTTTTTATGGAAGTTTCTTCACACGCGTTGGACCAAAGCAGAGTTGCCGGGATAAATTTTGTCGGAGGAATTTTTACTAATTTAACCCACGACCATCTAGACTATCACAAAAATTTAGAGAATTATTTTGGTGCAAAAAAGAAATTTTTTAATGCACTTTCTCCGAAAGCTTTTGCTCTTTCCAACACAGATGATGATTATGGTGAGGCAATGCTTGAACATATACATGCCCGGAAGCTTTCTTATGGATTTAACAAGTTTGAAGATTTTCATGGAGAAATAGATAAGTTGGATTTTGCTGGATTAAAACTTCTTTTTAACAAAGAAGAAGTACAGACAAAACTTTTGGGAAAATTTAATGCCTATAACCTGCTTGCTGTCTGGGGCTCATGTAAGTTACTTGGTTTTGATATGGAAAAAGTAAAAAAGATTTTAGAAGACATCGAACCCCCTCGTGGAAGGTTTGAACATATTACTTCGCCGAGCGGAGTTTTGATGATTGTGGACTATGCGCATACGCCGGACGCGTTAGAGAAAGTCCTTATTGCGATAAAAGAAATAAAACCAAAAGAGAGTAAAATAATTTCAGTTTTTGGTTGTGGAGGCGACAGGGACCCGCTCAAACGTCCAAAGATGGGAAAAATTGGAGCAACAAATTCAGATATTGCCATTTTCACTTCAGATAACCCAAGGAGCGAAGATCCGGATAAAATTATTGAGCAAATGAAAACCGAATTATCTTCGGCAGATTTGAAAAAAGTAAAAACAATAGCGAACAGGCATGAAGCAATTTTAGAGGGGGTAAAAATAGCAAAAAAAGGAGATATTATTCTTTGCGCTGGCAAAGGACACGAAAACTATCAAGAAATTAAGGGCGTGAAATCTCATTTTGACGATATAGAGGAGTTCAAGAAGGCATTTCAAATTTAGCAGAAATAGCTT
>JBBIUG010000053.1:0-2593 GCA_037440325.1 Candidatus Nomurabacteria bacterium
AATCAAGGAAATATATTTAAATTAAGTAGTCCATTTAAGCCGGCGGGTGATCAACCCACAGCCATTTCATCACTATTAAAAGGCCTGAACAATGGAATGAAGAAGCAAACCTTGTTGGGCGCTACGGGTACAGGAAAAACTTTTACCATGGCAAACGTGATTGCCGAATACGGCAAACCGACACTAGTGATTGCGCACAACAAAACTCTCGCTGCTCAGCTCGCGCAAGAGTTCCGAGAATTTTTCCCTGATGCCGCCGTGCATTACTTCGTCTCGTATTATGACTACTATCAGCCGGAAGCATATATGCCAGTGACGGACACCTATATTGAGAAAGATGCGCAAATAAACAAAGAAATAGACAGGTTGCGTCACGCGACGACACAGGCACTGCTTACCAGGCGAGATGTAATTATTGTTGCCTCAGTTTCTTGTATTTATGGTTTGGGTTCACCGGAGGAGTATGAGAAAGTTAATTTAAAAATAGAGCTCGGGATGAAAATAGACAGATTGACCTTAATGAGAAAGCTAATCGAAATACATTTTGAGAGAACGAATGCTGACCTTAACCCGGGAACTTTCCGTTCCGTCGGCTCACGAGTAGAATTTATGCCAGTTTCAGAAACCATAATGTATCAGATAGAGTTTGCTGGCGGGGTGATTTCAAAAATAACAAAAATCGACCCTGTTTCTTCACAAATTTTGAAAAAAGAAAAGAACATTTTTATTTTTCCTGCCAAGCATTTTATTACCGAAGAAGGAAAATTAAAAATAGCGCTTAAAAATATCAAAAGTGAACTAAATACACAGTTAAAAAAATTCGGAAAAGAAGGAAAATTGCTTGAAGCGGAGAGAATAAAAAGAAGAACTAATTATGACCTAGCGATGATAAAAGAAGTTGGCTACTGTAGCGGTATAGAAAATTATTCGAGGCATTTATCTGGCAAAAAAGAAGGTGAGCCGCCGGAAACATTGCTTTCTTATTTTCCTAAAACAAAAAGTCAGGAAAATTCTCTCCGTCGTTCGCATTCTGTCTTGGAAGGGCAAGGTAATTCTGGTCACAGTGAAGACTCCTGCGAGAACATTCCTGACTTTCTCACAATAATCGATGAATCACACGTAACCCTACCACAGCTACAGGGGATGTACGGGGGCGATGCTTCACGTAAAACCACACTTGTTGAATATGGTTTTCGCTTACCCTCAGCCAAAGATAATCGCCCTCTTAAATACGATGAATTCCAAAAACGTATTGGTCCTGTAATTTATACCAGCGCTACCCCAGCAGAAAAAGAGAGAGAAGAAAGCGAACAAATTGTGGAACAGATTATTCGCCCAACGGGACTTGTGGATCCAGAGACGATAGTGCGCCCAGTCTCGGCGAGCGGACAGACTTTTGTGAATGGTCTGGCTGGGGTAGGGGACCCAGAGAACCGAGGACCTGAGCAAAAGACTGTCCGCTCGCCGAAGGAATATCCCGGCCAGATTCAAGATTTCATCAGCGAAGCAGAAAAAACAATCGCAAAAGGTTATCGCGTTATGGCAACTACCCTGACGAAAAAGATGGCGGAAGACCTTTCTGTGTATCTTAAAGATAAAAAAATAAAAGCAGAATATTTACACAGTGATATTAAAACAATAGATCGAATAAAAATACTTACCCAGTTTAGAAAAGGAGATTTTGATGTTTTAGTCGGGGTAAATCTACTTCGAGAGGGGCTTGATTTACCAGAAGTTGCGCTTATCGGTATCTTAGATGCAGACAAAGAAGGTTTTCTGCGCTCGGAAACTTCACTTATTCAAACGATAGGCCGTGCGGCGCGCAATGCTGAAGGAAGGGTAATTCTTTATGCGGACAATATTACTGGTTCGATGGAGTCTGCGCTAAGAGAAACAAAAAGAAGAAGAGATATTCAGATTGCCTACAATAATAAACATGGCATCACTCCAAAAACGATAATGAAAAAGATAAAAGACATTACGGAAGAATTGGAAAGCGAGCATGAGAAGGCAGTAAATGCGGAATTGTCACTCGACTTAGATATTTTCAAAAACGCTCGTAAGCGGGCAATAGAGGAAGTCAAAAAATCGAGCAAGAATCTATCAGACGAGGAAATAGAAAAACTTACCTACGACAAAATAATCAAAATTAAAGAGAAAGAAATGAACAAGGCGGTGAAAGAGCTAGACTTCGAATCCGCCGCCATTTTGCGAGACGAAATTATCGTGCTTCGAGCAAAAAAGGAAAAGACTAAAAATTAATTTGATTTTAATTTTTTTCTGTTATACTGAACCCAGTTTAATATTGATACACACCCCCTAAGAACAAGGTCGGGTGTCATTGTGTTGTATATGGCAAAATTAGATAAAAACATAGACAAAATAACGATAAAAGGGGCAAGGACACATAATCTGAAGAATATTGATGTGGAAATGCCTCGTAACAAAATGATAGCCATTACTGGAGTTTCTGGTAGCGGTAAATCATCCTTGGCTTTTGACACCATTTTCGCCGAAGGGCAGAGGAGATATGTAGAGTCTCTGTCTTCTTACGCGCGACAATTTTTAAATCAAATGCCGAAGCCAGACGTGG
>JBBIUG010000054.1:0-2458 GCA_037440325.1 Candidatus Nomurabacteria bacterium
TAGATCCGAGCACTGCTTGTTCGGAAGGGATACTTTGCGGAGGAATTCGGAGATTATCTCCACGTGAATTACTTTTTCCTGTTTTTACCATGAAGCCATTCTAACATAGTAAGATGAATGTCAAAGCGGTAGAGGTTGGTAAAGATGTTATTAAAGTGTGGAGAAATATGATAATATATAAATATGTCAAAAAAGGTGTTTTTATCAGGCGTTCAGCCTTCGGGAAAGCCGCATATTGGCAACTATTTTGGTGCCATGAAGCAGTTCGTAGACCTGCAAAACGAGCATGACGGCTTTGTTTTCATCGCTGACTATCATGCTATGCATTCACTCAGAAATCCAAAGGAAATGAATGAAAATATTAAAGGCGTTCTGCTTGATTATCTAGCCATAGGACTCGACCCTAAAAAAGTAATATTCTTTAAACAGAGTGATATCTCGGAACACACCGAACTTGCCTGGATTTTCGATACCATCACCACCATGCCATTTTTGATGCGCGCGCATGCTTTCAAAGACGCACAGGCAAAAAATAAAGAGATAGACGTCGGCACCTTTAATTATCCAGTTCTTATGGCTGCGGATATCTTGCTCTACGGTCCGGACATGGTACCTGTAGGAGCTGACCAGAAGCAACACGTGGAGATAGCTCGGGATATTGCTATAAAATTTAACAATCAGTACGGTGAGACTTTCAAATTACCGGAGCCGATGATTTTAAAGGAAGTATCGATTGTTCCGGGAACCGATGGACGAAAGATGAGTAAAAGTTACAAAAATATTATCCCGCTCTTCGCTGAATATGAAGAGATAAAAAAGTGTGTGATGAGTATCGTCACAGATTCGAGCGGTGGAATTCCTCAAAATGTTTATGCGATTCACAAACTTTTCCGAAACGAAGATGAACTTAAAAAAATTTACGAAGAAAAATCTGGAAAATACAAAGAGCTCAAAGAACTTCTAATTGATGATATTGAAAAATTCATCGCACCACTTCGCGAAAAGCGAAAGGAATTTGAAAAGGATATTCCCAAAGCGCTTTCAATTCTAAAAGACGGCGGCGAAAAAGCCAAAAAAATTGCAGGAGAAAAAATGAAAGTGGTTAGAGAAAGAATCGGCGTAAACGTCTATAATTAATTAATCATGCGAAAAGCGAATAAAAAAATTTTGGAATATAAAAAGGAGCTGGTGGAGGTCTTTTCCAAAATTCAAGGCGACAAAAAATTAATGGCAGAATTTCTCTTAGATATTCTAACTCCCGCTGAATTTGAAATTCTGGCGCAAAGGTGGCAGGTCGTAAAAAAACTCAGCAAGGGAGAGGCACATAGGGCGATAGCAGGGGAGTTGGGCATAGGCATAAGCACGGTGACTCGTGGGTCTAGAGAACTGCGTAACAAAAATGGTGGTTTTCATTTAATGCTAAAAAAAATTCATAAACAGAAGTAAAATATTGAAAGTTACTTCAAGTTTTCCACAGGTTAAATTTGCCTTATTTTTTTGTCTTAGTACAATGTACTAGTACACAGATACAAAAATACAAGGAAACGCTGCCCTGTGCGCCTGAATAGATCAGAACAATTGTTCTTTGGAAAGGGAGGGTAATCACATGAAACTTACAGAGACTGGAATGTATCAACCCGTTTCTTCGAAGAAGTTTCAGCTTGAAATGTTTGTCCTACTTAAACAATTCGAGCTGGCGGTTCGTGATTCGAGGTTTCGAGACATAAAACTTCTTTCAATTCAAATAGCTGAATTGATCGAGGTTGAAGAAAGAGAGCTTGTTTCATCCGGAGTGTTTTTAGGTTCGTAGGTGAAAGGAGGTAGATTATGACTGGTTGGTCTTTGGACGACTGGTGGCAATCGGGGGTGTCTCGCTTCTGCGGGACACCCCCTTATTTTTCTTGTGCAAAGTATTATTATTGGTTGAATTTATTAAATGCATATCGGCTATTATTTTTTTTATTTTATGTTAGAATTCAAATATGCAAAATAGAACCTTTGTTAAAGATTTAAAGGATAATATCGGAAAAGAGGTAACGATTGCCGGTTGGGTAGACGTGAGAAGAGACCAAGGCAAAATGATTTTTTTTGATATTCGCGATATGACCGGACGAGTGCAATGTGTCACCCTGCCTAATCACGCGGAGGCGATTGAAAAAGCGAAAGAAGCGCGCTCCGAATGGGTGTTGAAAATAAATGGTCTTGTAAATAAGCGCCCAGAAAGGAATGTTAAAGCAGGAGTACTAAATGGCGAGATTGAGATAGAAATACTTTCAATAGAAATTTTGTCCCAGGCAGCAGCACTGCCCTTTGATATGTCTTTAGGCGGGTATAACCTCGAATTAACTACCGAGCTCGATAATCGTTCGTTGGTCCTAAGACAACAAAAAGTGCAAGCAATATTTAAGGTGCAGGAAACAGTCATAGATTCCTTTAGAGAGTTTATGAAAAAAAATAT
>JBBIUG010000055.1:0-2106 GCA_037440325.1 Candidatus Nomurabacteria bacterium
TCGCGATACGCAGTGACTAGAGTTTTTATAAACAAAAAAAAAATTTATTTTATTAATAATAGTTGCAGCTTTGAGCCGGCGTCACTTACTGAAGCCTCTGGTGGATAATTATTTGAAATTACTCCGTTTACCATGCCAGAAAAGATATCTTCCGTACTTTTAGGTGACGGATCAAGCCAACTCTTCGCGTACAAGGCAGCACTGTAAAAAGTGGGAGAATATGCATCTTGCGGAACCGTGGCCAACAAGTCTCTGCGTGCCGGAACCATCATTGTTGCAGTAGCAAAACTTGAGGCGAAATCTGAGGTTGCCAACAAATTTGCTGCCGTAAAGGCAGTTGTAATATTTTTCGAAGAAGACAAAACTGCGATACCATTAACGTGTGCAAACGTAGATTTAAAACTTGCTCCTTTTATTTGAGGAATTCCTGAAACAAAAAAGTTTTCGTTTGGATTCTTGTTTACCAACGTTTGAAGCTCGCTCGCGTAACCAAAATACATTGCCACATCCTCTTTTGAAAAAGCGTCACCTGAGTTGGAAAAAGATTTATTCCAGGAATAAACTGCGTTACCTGGATCAGCGAAGTCCGTATAATACTTTAGAATAGAGGATAGATTATAATTTCCAATCGACGAACCAAGAGCTGACTGGAAAACCCCATCTTTTTCTATGACAATCGGATTGCCAGCTTGCGTAAACATCGCCACAAGAATATCTTTTGCATGGTCTACGTTCGAAAAATGCCCTAGGGCCACAGCGCTTTTTATTATTTTATTTGCATCGTCTTTTTTTGTTAATTTTGGAGCTATGTCCAACAAATCATTCCACGTAGCCGGTGGATAAACAACACCGTTTGCGTCAAACATTCCGCGGTTGTAATAAAGCACTAGCGGATCGATGGACAAGGGAAAAGCTAAAACGCCCTTACTACTTAAAAATACTTCTCCTGCCTGGGCAAAAGCACTTTTGAACGTAGCAATTGGATAACTAGTATATGGTATATTAACAACTTTATTTGCGTAGCCATACGCCAAGTTGTCCGGCAGAATCATCATATCCGGGCCGTTACCAGAAGCAAGCGCTTCAAGCAAATCTTGATTAAAGGTGTCAGAGGATTTTTCTACGTATTTGACCACAAATGTTGGGTTGGCTATATTAAAATCTTCCAGTGGTTTCACCAACAATTGGCTTGGGGTTGTTCCCCATATAACTACAGTTCCCCCGCCACCACTTCCCCCGCCACCGATCGGAATAACGCCCGCAAAAACAAGGATGCCCAAAATTGCTGCTGCAATAAATATAATCAAAATTATTAGTTGAAAATTCCCTTTCATTTTTTAACTCTTTATTAAAATCATACCATAATGATAATCTCCAGCATTAATTTCCCTCTCTAAGAGGAACCCTTGTTTTTCGAACATTACGCGTGCTTTGTCTTTCGATACAACACTCGTTCCATTCATGATAGAGGATTCGGACCAATCAATAAGCAATATTCTTCCTTTTTGTTTTAAAATTCTTTTTACTTCTTCGACAAATTTTTCTTTATCTTCAATTTGGAAAAGAACGTTCGAGGCGACGACAACATCCACGACACCATCTCCTATTTTTGTACCGCCTATTTTTTCAACATTTCCCCAAATAATTTCTACGTTGCCAAGACGCGCTTCTTTAATCTTGTTTTTTATTGTGTCTAAAAAATCTTTTTGTACTTCTACGGCATACACCTTGCCTCTCGTGGCTATCGTACCGGCAGCAATAGAATAAAAACCAGTGCCAGCGCCTAAATCTGCCACGATATTGTCTTCCTTCAAACCAAAAGCTTTTAAATTTTTTAGCGGATCGGAAAACATATTTTTATTATAACACCAATATAAAAACTATATACAAGCCAAAGATGCAATTCCATCACCGACTCGCAAGCGCATCACGGTTACTCCTTGAGTCTGGCGGCCAAGAGAAGAAATATCTTTTAATGCTGTGCGAATCACTTGCCCCTTTTTGGACATGGCGATTAGTTCTTCTTCTTCTCCGTTCAACACTTTCGCTACGATTAATTTGCCGGTTTTAGTAGTTACTTTGGCGGTCTTCACTCCTGAGCCACCT
>JBBIUG010000056.1:0-1581 GCA_037440325.1 Candidatus Nomurabacteria bacterium
TCGAGAATAACATGAGGTAGGCTGCGCTGGCGATCGAAGCAGCTGGCCTTGGCGTTTTGGTTTGGATCGAAGTAAGCTACATCCGCGAAGTACGCCGGAAAATGGCGGACGACTTATTCTGGTCCGGCGCGCTCGCCGCACCGATGTCACGGCGCGAGAAGTGGTGGTTGAAATAAAAAGGAGGGCCAAATTGGCCGACATAACAAAAGCACGTTAATAAATCGTCTTCAGCCCACGGGTGCGTATCCGTGGGCTTTTTTATTTATTATATTTTTTGCTATAATTAAGAATATAAATTAAAATTTGCCTATGATTCTAGATGATCAAAAAGTATTCAAAAAGCGCGAAATCCTTGAAGTTTCCGAGTCGATCGATTTTTTGCCCGATCAGTTAAGACAGGTCGTCGGCGAGTATCGCTACTTGCGATTGCCGAAGACACTCAAGGATATAAATTACGTAGTAGTTAATGGTATGGGCGGATCTCATATCGGAATCGATATTTTGCGTTCAGCATTTGATAGCCTGTTAAAGGTACCGATCCTGGTGGTTCCTGGCTATGACGTGCCGGATTATGTGAACAACAAGACGCTGTTTGTGATCGCTTCATATTCCGGCGGGACAGAAGAACCGCTGGTGGCTTATCGTGAAGCCAGACGGCGCGGGGCGAAGGTGGTCGCTTTAGTATCTGACGGCGAAAGTAAACTTAGCCAGCTGATGAAAAAGGACAAAATCTCAGGCTATGTCTTTTCGCCGAAAGAAAACCCTTCGAAAATGCCGCGCCTGGGCCTTGGCTACTCAATCTTTGGCCTGGCTTCGATCTTAGGTAAGCTCGGATTATTCAAGATTGAACCCGAGTCGCTCAAGTTGATAATCGACAAGATGGAGCTTTGGGATAGGCAGTTGAATCCCATCTCTCCCGTAAAAAATAATGTAGCAAAAAAATTGGCGATAAAAATCCATAGTAAAGCGCCGGTGCTGGTTGCCGCTGAATTCCTCGCCGGCAACATGCAGGCCCTGCGAAATCAAATCAATGAAACGGCTAAAAACTTTTCTCTTTATCTAAATTTGCCGGACATGAACCATTATGCCATGGAGGGCTTGGCTTTTCCGAAGGCGATAAAAAAACAGTTACTTTTTTGTTTTTTTGAATCCGATCTTTATCATCCGCGGCTGAAAAAGAGATTCGAGCTCACTAAGGTCGTGGTCCAAAATAACGGTATTAAGACCATCGATTATAAGATGACCGGCGAGAGCAAGATTGAACAAGCGCTGGAGCTCCTGCAACTTGGCTCCTGGGTCAGCCTGTATCTCGGGGTGTTGAACAAAGTAAATCCAAAAGATATAAAGTGGGTGGATTGGTTCAAAAAACAATTAGGTTAGCTTGACTGTTTGCTAAAATTAGTTTATATTATTTCAAAAGTCCCGCGGGGGCTTTTGATTTTGCCGCTATCGTCTAATGGTTAGGACACCAGGTTTTCAACCTGATAATCGGGGTTCAATTCCCCGTAGCGGTACTAATTTGCTTTCCCCGGCCGTGAGCCGGGGAAAGCAAATTATCGCTATGGGGTTAGAGAAACCCGA
>JBBIUG010000057.1:0-6038 GCA_037440325.1 Candidatus Nomurabacteria bacterium
CTGCTCCAAAACATGGCGCTATATGAACTATTCCTGTTCCATCTTCGGTAGTAACAAAATCGGCTGTTACAACTTTAAACGCATCGCCATCAGTTGGTTGTTGCCATGGAATAAGTTGAGAATAATTAACTCCCGCTAGTTGTTTTCCTATATATTCTGCAACAATTTCGTAAGGAATATTTTTATCACCTGGCTTATATTCGGAAAATTTTAAATCCTTATTTTTTTCGTTAAAATAATATGAGAATCTGTCTTTTGCAAGTATAACATTTATAGGCTTATATGTGTATTGATTAATTGTTTTTACATTAACATATTTAATATCTTTAACAACTGCTAATGCAGTATTAGATGGAAGTGTCCAGGGGGTTGTAGTCCATGCAATAAAAAACAATTCGTATTCAGAATTGCTGAAAAGAATATCGGAGTGAGAATCTTTAATAATTTTAAACTGTGCAACAACAGTAGTATCTTTAACATTTTTGTAACATCCGGGTTGATTTAATTCATGAGTACTTAACCCGGTTCCTGCTGCCGGTGAATATGGTTGAATAGAATATCCTTTATATAATAATCCTTTGTTATACAACTGCTTAAGTAAGTACCAAAGTGTTTCAATGTATTTGTTGTCGTAAGTTATATAAGGGTTATGCAAATCGACCCAATATCCCATAATTTTTGTTAGTTTTTCCCACTGGTCGGTATATTTCATAACATCTTTACGACATTCGCTGTTATAATTTTCAACCGTAATTGACTTACCTATATCTTCTTTAGTAATTCCTAATTTTTTTTCGACACCCAACTCAACAGGTAAACCATGTGTGTCCCAACCAGCTTTACGTCTAACTCTGTAACCTTTCAAAGTTTTATATCTGCAAAAAATATCTTTAATAGTTCGAGCCATTACATGATGGATACCAGGTGTTCCATTTGCTGAAGGTGGTCCTTCGTAAAAAACAAAATCATTTGAATTTGAACGGGTATTTATACTTTTTTCGAATGCTGATATACTTTCCCAATAATTAAGGATTTCTTTATTAATTTCTGATAAATTAAACTGTTTATATTCATTAAACTTTTCTGTCATAACAACGTGCCAAATATTTCAATTTTTTTGCAAATATATAAAAAATAGATATATTAATATGTTTTAATATAATTGTTTAAATGAAATACCTAATTTTTCTAAAAAAATTTATAATATGGCTTAATAGACAAAATTAATGCTCACATATAAATTAAACCCAATAATAGTGTAGCTTTGGAGCATTTTAAAGCTATGAATAAAAAATTTGCATTTATTGTGGTTCAAAACGAACAAAGAAAAATGGTGTTAATAACGGAGTCCAAAATTTCAGATGTTTTGATTGCAAGCGTCAATTTTTAGGAGGCAATCGAATAAACAATCAAGAACTTTGGCAAGAATATACAGTTGGGAAACAGACATATATGCAATTGGCCATTAAATATGGAGTTTCCTCGAAAACGATACAACGCAGATTAGATAGCGTATTAGTCAATCAAGATTTTTATAAACCAAGAGAAAGTGTAGTTTTGATGGATACTACGTATTTTGGTCGTAATTTTGGTGTAATGGTCTTTAAAAATACAGATGGAAATCATTTGTATTGGAAGTTTGTAAAATACGAGACTATTGCAGGTTATGTAGAGGGTATAAAATATCTTAAACAACAAGGAATAAAAGTGAAAGGCATTGTTTGTGATGGACGAAAGGGTCTTTTTACAGCCTTGAAAGAATATCCAATTCAAATGTGCCAATTTCATCAAATAGCAATAGTTACACGTTATATAACAAGAAAACCCAAAGTGCCGGCATCAATTGAATTGAAAAATATAATGTACTTGTTACCACAAACGGATAAAGAAAGTTTTATAGGAGCACTTGATGATTGGTATCAAAAGTGGAATGATTATATAAATGAAAGAGTTGAAACCCATCAAACTGGTATAAGTAGATATGCCCATAAACGATTAAGGAGTGCTTATCGCAGTTTAGAACGAAATAAACAATATTTGTTTACATGGTACGACAATTTGGATTTAGGGTTACCAAATACAAACAATCAACTTGAGGGAACTTTTACAGACTTAAAAAATAAATTACGCAATCACAACGGGTTAAGTCAAAAGCGCAAAGAAAAATTCATAAATGGGTTTTTTAAGGCATCTACTCATGGAATAATTAAATAAAAAAGTAAATAAGGCTAGCAGAACTAGCCTTATTTGATCATTCCAATCGGTCAGGATATTCCTAATAGGTTGCTCCCCAGCAGAGCCTATTTCCGCTTACCTGATATACAAAAATATATCAAATAAATTAACTGTTGAAAATTAGTGAAAAAAAAAGCATTAGAAATGTCCATTAGAAAATATCATACAAAAAAAAGCATTAGAAATGTCTATTACGCCACAAATTATATTCAAATTCAGAATAAAACATTTTTTGTTATGTAAAAAATCATAACAGAAATTTTTATTATTGTTTTATTTTTGAATAAAAAATTTTATGCATAAAGGAAAAGAGTTAACGCCACATATTGGAATTTTTGGTCGCAGAAATATTGGAAAAAGTTCTTTTATTAATGCGCTAATTCAGCAAGATGTGGCAATTGTATCTGATATTGCAGGAACTACTACCGACCCCGTAAAAAAAACATACGAAATTTTAGGGTTTGGCCCGGTTGTTTTAATTGATACTGCGGGTATTGATGACTCCGGTTATATTGGAGAGAAAAGAGTAAAGAAAACGCTTAATATCTTAAATATCATTGATTTAGGCATATTGCTTATATCAGATAATATTTTTGAAAATCCTGAAATTAACATAGTAAATGATTTTATTAAAAACAATATCCCGTATTTTATAGTTTTCAATAAAACCGATATTGTGAAACCGAATGCCGATTTTAAACAAAAAGTATTAAAATTAACTAAAAAAGAAATCGTTGAATTTTCATCAGTTAATAATTCTGAAATAGAATCAATTATTAGTGCAATCAAATTAAATATACCCGATTCTACATTTAAAATTTCAAATCTGTTAGGCAATAAAATAAATAAAAACGACATAGTATTGCTAATTACTCCCGTTGATTCCGAAGCACCCGAAGGGCGAATGATTTTACCACAGGTTCAGGTTTTAAGGAATGTGCTCGACAATAATGCAATTTGCATTGTTTTAAAAGAGACAGAATTAAAATATTATTTTGAAAATAATTACCCTATACCAAAAATGGTTATAACAGATAGTCAGGTTATTAAAAAAGCTTGTCAGGCAGTGCCCCAAAATGTACCACTTACAGGGTTTAGTGTACTTTATGCAAAAAACAAAGGAAATTTTGATGCCTATTTAAAAGGAACACCGAAAATAAGTGAATTAAAAGAAAACGACAAAATATTATTACTCGAATCATGCACCCATCATGTATCATGCGACGATATTGGACGACATAAAATTCCTAAATGGCTAAAAGAATTTACTGGAAAAAATTTGAGTTTTGAGATTGTATCCGGCTTGAGCGAAATGCCTCAAAATATTAAAGAATTTTCACTCGTTATACAGTGTGGAGCTTGTATGGTAACAAAAAAACAAGTTTATAATCGTTTACAAATTGCAATAGACGCCGGAGTTCCGGTTACTAATTACGGTATGGCAATAGCATGGACACAAGGTGTATATAATAGAATTATTCAGCCATTTTTATAAATAAAATATTTTTTCTAATAACTTTACGTTATTATTAACAAAAAAAATGTGTTAATAATTAAAATTTAAAATAAAAATTATTTTAAAATAATTATAAATGAAAAATATAGCAGTTTTTCCAGGGTCTTTCGACCCAATAACTAAAGGACACGAATCAATAGTAAACAGGTCATTAAATATTTTCGATAAAATAATTATTGCAATTGGAATAAACTCCGAAAAATCAAATTCACTTTTTTCTTTACAAAACAGAATAAAATGGATTAAACAAACATTTGCAAACGAAAAAAGAATTGAAGTAAAAAAATATTCAGGGCTAACAGTCGACTTTTGTAAAGAAAATAATGCCAGATATATTTTAAGAGGATTACGAACCTCTGCCGATTTTGAGTTTGAAAGGGCTATTGCACAAACAAACAAATATTTATCGAACAACATCGAAACAGTTTTTTTATTAACTACTCCCGAACACACATCTATAACAAGCACAATTGTTAGAGAGGTTTTTAAAAACGGAGGAAATGCCAATTTGTTTGTTCCTGATGGAATCTTTTTAAAAATTTAAAATATTACTGTGATTAAAAATAAATTCATTTTATATTTTATATTTTCAACTTACAATAAAATGCTATTTTTATTTGTATTAGTAGTACAATTTTCTTTTGCACAAACTACAACAGTCGAATTTACCAATAAAAGTTATATAAACGACAGCATTTTTATTTTAAAATATTCCGATTATATTTCTAAAAACATCGACACAGTTTTTAAAGGTAAAATTGATACAGGAGGCCATTTTTCAGGTACATTCAAAAACGAACAAACAAATTATTATTTTATTCCTTTAAATTATTATAACATTGTATTTTATGCACAAGCAAACAGATTATACAGTTTTATTTTGCCGGATAAAAAAAAATTAGATATTGCCGACGAACTTAATCCTTATTTTGAACCCGTAGAGGTTACTCCGGGTATAATTAATTCTGATAGTACAGAAATTAATTATTTAATAAACGATTTTGATATTTGTTATAACAATATATTATATAAAGATTTTAAATATGCGTATCATTCTGCTAATAAGACATTTACCGATTCGGTTGTAAAAAGTTTATCTAAAAGATATGAATATAGTAATAATAAATATTTTAAAACATATATCAAATATAAATTTAATATGTTAAAATATTTGACTTATGAACGAGATGATAATTTTATTATAAAATATTATTTTAACAACGAGCAACAATATTTAAACAACACTTCATATATGGAGATGTTTAACCAGATATTTAAAGATTATTTATCAAATGCGAGTGTTAAAAAATGGGGAGAAAATATTTATAGTGATATTGCAAAAGCAAAAAGTCCTTATGCGTTAAATATTTCGTTAAAGAATAATCCTGCACTTTCTAACGACACACTTATTGATTTAATTATATTAAAAGGAATTAACGATGCTTTGTATGTTAACTCGAATAATTTTCAAACTTTTCCTCAAAAACAACTTTTATTAACGCTCGATTCAATGACTTTTTGTGCTAAAACAGACCTTCAAAAACAAATTGCAAAAAACATTCAAAAAAAATTTAATTATTTAACGTCGGTGAAAAAGGCAACAAATTTCTCAATGTTAAATCAGGATAGTATTAGAATTTCGTTTTCCGATTTAAAAGGAAAATTTTTGTATTTACATTTTTGTGATATTAGAAGTTACAGTGCAGTAAAAGAAATGGAACAAATAAATATTATTGCAAAAAAATTTTCAAAAGAATTAGAAGTTGTAACAATATGCAACAAATCATCTTTATCCGATATTAAAAAATTTTTAGAAAAAAATAAGTTCAGTTGGCAATTTCTGATTCCCGATAACTCAAAACAGATTTTAAAATCGTTTAACATTAAATCATTAACATCGTATGTATTACTCGACCCATACGGAAATATCATTCTTTCGCAGGCACCGCCACCCGATTTATCGTTCGAAAAAGTTTTTATAAATATTTTAAGAAAAAGAAATTAAAAATTTTAGTAAATTAGCTAAAAAAAATATGAATTATCCTAAAAAAGTAACAATAGGCGATATTACCGTCAGAGACGGCTTTCAACACGAAGAAAAATTTATTCCTACAGAAGCAAAACTATGGTTAGCCGAACAACTTATCTTGTGTGGGTTTAAACATATAGAAATAACAAATTATGGAAATCCGGTAGGAATGCCTCAATTTAAAGATGCCGACATTCTTATGAAAAGCATAAGAAAAAGCAAAAAAATAGCACATTTAATTAATAACGTGTCGCTTAC